>NZ_DVEA01000386.1:0-2987 GCF_015295965.1 Thermoleptolyngbya sp. M55_K2018_002 | reverse complement strand
TCGGGATGACAGGATTTGAACCTGCGGCATCCTGCTCCCAAAGCAGGCGCGCTACCAAGCTGCGCTACATCCCGAAGCGAATTGTCGCCTTCCCTAGTATAGCGGACTGGATAGCTGAGTCGGAAGTTGGGGTCATAGATATTCCCATACACCAGATCACAAGATCACAAAGATCAAACAGACCCAGGACTTACGCACTTGCGATAGGCTTTCTGGATTTTGGGCAATTTCTCGCGGGCTGTGTCCGCAAGAAATTGCCCAACTGCGTAAGTTCTAAGATCAAAAGGCACAAAATTTGTGACCAGTCCCATCAGCCAAATGCTATACTAGTATTCGCCTGTAGAGGGTACTGTACGGCGAGCGTAGCCAAGTGGTTAAGGCAGCGGATTGTGGTTCCGCCATTCGTGGGTTCGAGTCCCATCGTTCGCCCTTGTTTCACGTCCCTATCCCACGCCAAGCTGAAACTCATCGAACTTGACCACGGGCGCATCCGGGGTGCGCGTGTCGAAGCGGTAGCTGCTGATGGTGCCCGTGCCTGTGTCGAAAATGGTGAAGGCGGTGATGTCGTTGCTGGAGAGAAACGGCAGCGGCTGTCCATCATCCCCCGTCACGGGCGCAAGGGTCGGCGTAATCGGTTCCAGCCCGCCCGGATCGCCAGCCGTCACGTAGTTCTCCAGGTTGTAGAATTGCGGGTTCAGATCGGGCAGCTTCCGGGGCTGCGGTTCCCAATAGGCCCCGTAGGTATTGCCCACGTTGGAGGTTTCCAGCAGGTGCAGGCCCGCAGGCGTGCGGAAGCGGTTCCAGACGTGAGAATGCCCGTACAGCACCAGTTGCACCTGCGCCGCCTCCAGCAGCGGCATCACATCCCTCAGCAAATAGTCGTCCGACTTTGGGTAATCGTAGCGAATCACCGCAGGGCTGCCCTCGGCGTTGCGCTCCACTACGCGAATGGGGTCGGTATAAGGCGGCACGACGTTATCCCCCAGGGTATGGGTTGGGTGGTGCAGCATCACGATCTTATAGCGGGCCTGCCGAAACTCCGGGCTGCTCAGCTCCTGCTTTAGCCAGTTGTATTGCGGGCTGCCCTTGCGGATTGGCTCAAAGATAATTTGCCCATAACCCCAGTCTTCGCGGTTATTGAGCTTGGCTTCGGGTTCGCGGAAGCGCCCCTTGGCGGAGGGATCTAGGCTGGGCACGCGCCACAGGTTGGTGGCAAACAGCGATACCAATCGCACATCGCCAATAGTTGTGGCGTAGTAGGTTTCGCCGCCCTCTGGACTCTGGGGCAGGCTGAAGATTTCTTCGTAGGTGTCGGTGCTGAAGGCGGTGCTGTTTAGCCCGTTGGGGCCGTAGAGCCGCAGCGCTACATCACGGGGAATTGCGTCTTCAAATTCGCCGTTCAAGCTATCTAGGCGGCCGTAGCGCCCCATGATTTCGTGGTTGCCGATTGCCACGTATATCGGCGCGTGCTGAATGATTTCGCCGCCAGTGTAAACCCGCGTAGTGCCGTTGCGCTCTAGGGAATAGCTGGCGCGACCCTGGAGGCAGGGGAAGAATGCGCCGCCGCGATTGTCATCAAACCATTCCGAGGCGCGGTCGGGGATGTTCACCGTGTCGCCTGCCAAAAAAACCGCATCTACCTGTCCCACTGTCTCCACGACCTTTTGCAGGTTAGTGGCGGTCATGGGCATACTCTGGTGGTCGGAGGTGAGCAGGATTTTGAGCGGCGTACCGGGCGGCGGCAGGGGAGCCAGGGTAAAGGGGCGGCTGGCGATCGCCCGTGTGAATAGCCCATTGGCCCGCAGGCTGGCGACGCGATAGGGAATGCGCTGCCCCGGTGTCAGGCCCGTCACTTCGGCTTCGTGCCGCCAGATGTCGCGGGGCGTGGGCTGCTGATAGACCTGGCCGGGTTCGGTCTGCTGGCCGACGCGCGATCGCTGGTCTTCGCGCACGCGGGATAGCTTTGTGGTGGTGGCGATCGCCCGCTGCTGGAACCCGTCGCCATATTCCACCCGATGCTCGCCGCCCTCAAACTCGGTAAACCAGACGACGCGGACGCTGGTCGGCGTGGGCAGTTGCAAAAACGGGTCAGTGAGCAGCGTGGCAGCGGGGCGATTGGCGGCGACACAGCCATAGGTCAGCGTCAGGACGAGCAGGATGAGAAAGGGCGATCGCCACTGCCCAGTCGGGTTCCATCCGGCTTTCCATTGAATACTCCGGCAAGTATTTCTCAAGGAATTCCAAAAATTGCTCCGAAAGGCGTTCCGAAAAGTATTCCGAAAAACGTTCTGAACAGTGTTCCCAAAAGTGTTCCGAAAATCATTCCACGGGAACTTCCAAGGTTGCCATTGGGGGTGCATGATGGGCATTGGGAAAGAGGATACAAATCAACTTTACAGAGTTAAAACTCATTCACCCTGCCTCTTCACCCCAATTTTGCCAAATTCATCGCCAAGTTATTGCCTTTAGGACTTACGCAGTTGGACAATTTCTCGCGGGCGCAGCCCGCGAGAAATTGTCCAAAATCCAGAGAGCTTATCGCAAGTGCGTAAGTCCTGGCTTTCTTGGATCAAGTGATTCAAAACTTTTAGCGATTCAAAACATCGTTGCGATGGGCAACCGATCCCACAATTTCCACCACCTCGTCAATTAGGGCTTGGGGAACCTCTAGCTCGACCAGCGTGGCGACCAGATCTTCGGCGATCGCATCAAAATGGTGATCCGTTAACCCCATCTCCGCAACTAGGCTGCTGTGGGCATCTCTCATCGGCCGACCGTTCCAGTGATTAGCCCCCCCAAAGGCGTAGGTCATAAACGCTTTTTGATGGCGCTTTTGCAATGTCTCCTCTGGCAGGTTGTTTTTAATGTCCCATAAAGTATTTTGGAAAAGCCGAAATATTCAACAATGTTGACCTAATATCCAGAGCTTTCTGAATAGTCTGTATAGTCTGTGATAACTGTCCCTGTGCTAAGAACCACGAAGGGGT
>NZ_DVEA01000317.1:0-2991 GCF_015295965.1 Thermoleptolyngbya sp. M55_K2018_002 | reverse complement strand
CCGCTGTCGGCAATTCCCCTGGAACTTCCACGCCTACCAATCCTGCTACGCCGGACAATTTCGCCCCGGCAGTTCCCGCGCCTGCTCTCTATCCGGCGGGAACCCTCGCCCCAGCGAACCCCGCCCCCGTAAATTCTGCACCCGTGAATTCCGCCCCGCTGCGATCGCCGCTAAACCTGCCAGCGCCCAACCCAGCGCCCCTCAATCTACCGCCCCAAAACAATTCACCTGAACTGCCAGGGCCAGTCGGCCGCCGCCAGCGTGTGTTCCTGCCGCCTGCCTGACCCCTAGCGACAGAACTGCTCAACACAGCGAACGAAGATTTCCACACCCAGACCCAACGCCGTTTCGTCGAAGTCGAAGCGGGGATGATGGTGCGGGTAGGCCAACCCCCGGTCGATGTTGGCGGAGCCGAGGAAGAAATAGCAGCCGGGGACTTCCTGCAAAAAGAAGGACATATCTTCGCCGCCCATCGTCTGGCAATCGGGCACTACGCCAGCGGGCGTTTCCACCACGTCTTCAGCCACCGAGCGGATCAGGTGGGCGATCGCCCCATCGTTGATTACGGGCGGATAGAGCCGGTGATAGGTGAACTCGTAGGTCGCGCCGTGGCTCTGGCAGGTGCCCGCAATGATGTCCTCAATGCGGCGATCGAAAAAGTGCGCCAGCGCCGGGTCGAAATAGCGCACCGTGCCCCGCAGGTAGGCGCTGTCGGCAATCACATTGCTGGCTTTGCCCGCCTCAAATTTGCCCACCGTCACCACGCCCGATTGCAGCGGGTCGAGATTTCGCGCCACGATAGTTTGCAGCGCCGTCACCACCTGCGCCCCCACCAGGATCGAATCCACCGTCTGATGCGGCATCGCGCCGTGGCCGCCGCGCCCGTGAATCGTGCATTCAAATAGCTCCACCGCCGCCATCATCGCGCCTGCGCGGATGCCCACCTTGCCCAGCGGCAGATTGTTCCACAGGTGTAGCCCGATGATCGCGTCCACATCGGGATTTTTCAGCACGCCCGCCGCCACCATCGGCTGCGCTCCGCCGGGCCCTTCCTCCGCCGGCTGAAAGATAAACTTGACCGTGCCCGCAAAGTCCCGATGCTGCGACAGGTAATAGGCCGTGCCAAGGGCGATCGCCACATGTCCATCGTGCCCGCAGGCGTGCATCCGCCCGTCGTGCTTTCCTCCTGAATCGGCAGCGCGTCCATGTCCGCACGGATCGCCAGCACCGGCCCAGGGCGATCGCCCTCCACCAGCGCCACAATGCCCGTTTGCGCCACGCCCGTCTGATGCTCGATGCCCCACTCGCGCAGCTTGGCGGCAATAAACTCTGCCGTGAACTGCTCCTGAAAACCCAGCTCCGGCCGCTGATGAAGCTGTCGCCGCCACACCGCAAGCTGGGGCAGCAACGCACGAATCTGGAGCCGGATGCGAGACGTATCAACCGAAGGCGAGGCAGTAACGGTAAACACCATATCCAGATTTTTGTACAAAAAGTAATCTTGGCAGTCCTTTATCTCTTAGGCTAGCTGACCTAAACAGAACTGTGAGGAAGGCTTTGCTGAAAAAAGCAAAGAATCTACAAGAACACAGACTCGAATATTGAATATTGAGCAATTTTTGGTGTACAATAGTACTAGACAGATATAAAAATGAAATCTGCAAGCTACATCATATTTGGTTCACTTGTTCTGACAACTTGGATTGTGCTTTTACTTGTTTTTGAAGGAAAGCTGGAAACGCGCGTAAAAGTACCAAACGTTGAGTTTGACTTTTTGGTTGAGTCCTCAAAATAGAATTCGACCAGACTGTATAAGTTGTCATCTTTTAGGACTTACCGCTTTGGGTCAGTCCTTTTTTGTTGGGTAAATTGCCTCAAAGTGGCTTTTTCAGTTTTTCCTTAAAGCCTTAAAGTTCTCGCAGCTCGTGCAAAATCTCCCGCTTGAGGCTTAGAAACTCCGGGGAGAGCTTGAGGTCTAGATCGCGCTGTTCGGGCAGGTCGATGGGGACTTCCTGCTTCAGGCGGCCGGGGCGGCTGCTCATGACGTAGACGCGCTGCGACAGGTAGATGGCTTCTTCGACATCGTGGGTGATCATCAGCACGGTGATGTGGGTCTGCTGCCAGAGGGTTTGCAAAAATTGCTGCATCTGCTCTTTGGTCTGGGCGTCGAGTGCGCCGAAGGGTTCGTCCATCAGCAGCACTTCGGGTTCGGTGGCCAGGGCGCGGGCGATCGCCACTCGCTGCTTCATGCCGCCAGAAAGCTGCTTGGGATAGGCTCCGGCAAACTGCGTCAGCCCGACGGTGTGGAGATAGTAGGCGACGCGCTCTTGCTGCTGCGCTTTGGGTATCTTTTGCAGTTGCAGCCCAAAGGCAACGTTTTGCGCCACCGTCAGCCAGGGGTAAAGTGTGTAGCTCTGAAATACCATGCCCCGGTCGGCTCCTGGCCCCGGCACCACCTGCCCGTCTACCCGCACTTCCCCGCTAGAGGGCGGCACCAGCCCTGCCACAATATTCAGCAGGGTAGACTTGCCGCAGCCCGAAGCCCCCACCAGACAGACAAACTCACGCGGAAAAATCTCCAGGTTAATCTCGTCTAAGACTTGAAGCAGCTTGCCCTGTACCCGATAGGACTTGGACACCTGGCACACTTCGAGCTTGGGCAGCACGGCAGATTTAGCGGCAACGTCAGGCATGGAGGGCGATCGCCCAATCAAGCTGGGCCTCATCAAGGACGGAGAACTGCCAAAAGTATAGCCCTCGCCCCCGCCCCGTTTGGTACTTTAGGTGTCAGGGGAAAGGCTCAGGATTCAGGCGTGACAATCCAAAATCCCCAACCCAAAATCCAAAATCCAAAATCCCCAATCCAAAATCCCCAATCCAAAATCCCCAATCCAAAATCCAAAATCCCTCCATGACCGCTCCCTCCATCCCCCCTATCCCCCCCACCCCCAAACAATACCTCCAGCCCTCCGTCTTCTGGGGCATTCGTCA
>NZ_DVEA01000326.1:0-3000 GCF_015295965.1 Thermoleptolyngbya sp. M55_K2018_002 | reverse complement strand
AGGCAGCGGGTTTTGGTCCCGCCATTCCTAGGTTCGAATCCTAGCGCCCCAGTTTTTCCAGTCTTTGCGGTTAGCAGTCTTTGCGGTTAGCTTTATCAGCCTTGGAAACTAGGGCTGCCCTTGATGCTGCGAATCTGTGCTGTGAATTTGTGCTGTGAATCGGCATCTGCAACTTTTCTACTTTTGCAGAATGTGTCGGGGCGCACTTCCAGAACCTTGTCAATTGAGTGGTAAGGTGACTCCAGATTCCGTTTGGTCATCCAGTACAAGGTCTGACTCATGATCAGAACAAAAATTGTTGAACTTTCCACGATTGAAGCCGCTGCCTATCGCCAAAAGCTGAGAGACGGCAAGGCAGGCATTGTGATTTTGCGCTATGACAATGCCCAGCCTGGTCTGGCAACCATCAACCGCCGCACTGCCGAGCCAGAACCGGCCGCCAATATTAACCTCGAAACCTTTCCGATGGAAGCCTTTCGGGAGGCGATGGAACTGACGGCAGGAATGCCCTACTCTCGTCGGGGCCCGGTCAAGCTGAGCGGCGTGCGAGAAGAGCCTGAAGACGAAGAGGCCTCGCCCGAAGAAGTGGCAACGGTAGACAGCGCCGAGTATGAAGCCATCGTCAAGGCCTACACAAACAAGAAGGGCGAACTGTCCTATGACCTGTTGAACAAGGACTTCATTCAGTTTGCCAAGTCCAGCAAGATTGTGGCGGATATGGTGGCAAATGGGGCTTCGGAAAGCGAGATTCGCGATCGCATTCTGAAGGTCAAGCTAGAATCGCTGACGGGCAACCCATCGCTGACCGACGCACAGACGCAGCGCATTGTGGAAATGCTGGATGAAGTGAGTCCACGGCACGTCTTTCGTGAGCTAAACGACGAAATTCGCAAGATGCTGAGTCAGGCAAAGCCTTGATGAGGGCGCTTTAGGAGAGGCGTTTTAGAAGAAGCGTTTAAGAGAGGCGTTTAGAAGAAGCGCTTGGGAGAAGCGTTTTAGTTTTAACGCCCGATCTGCCTAGCGCGGGGTACGCTGAGCCAGCCAGCGGGCATTGAGCTTGCGATCGCACTGGAGTTCCAGCACCCGTATCCCCTCGCTAGGCAGCACCTTCAGCGCCTGGGCTAGCTGCTCCCAGGTGTGGACGAGTTCGTGGGCGATGCCGTAGGTGGCGCAGAGTGGGGCAAATTCCACGGGTTGCGGTGTGGCAAAAAATTCCTCGAACGGCGGCTCGAACTGGGCAATGGGCAGGTTCTCGAAAATGCCGCCGCCGCGATTGTTGATCAGGACGATGGTGAGGTGTCCACGCAGGCGGGGCCCCAGCAAAAAGCCGTTGGTGTCGTGCAGCAGCGCTAGGTCGCCCGTTAGCAAAACGCTGGGCTGGTTGCCGTGGGCGATGCCAAGAGCGGTCGAAAGCGTGCCGTCGATGCCGTTTGCGCCGCGATTGCAGAAGGGCTGAATGGCGCGATCGCCCGGTTCCCAAAACCACTCGACATAGCGAACGGCCGTGCTGTTGGCGATGACCAGCGGCGTTTCCGGCGGCAAGCATTGCGACAGCACCCAGGCGGTCTTGGCTTCGATCAGTGAGTCGAGCGATCGCAGGGTGTGCCGCTGCTGCTGCCAGCAGTCTGTCTCTGCCTGCAACCAGCGCTTCAGGTAATCCGTCGGCGGCGCGGGGGGGCTGGGCAGCGACGCGGCCAGATGTTGAACGAGGTGCTGAACAGAGCAGCGCAGATGAACCGTCCGCAGGTGCAGCGGATCAAGGTTGCGATCGCCCCTGTCTACCACCCACTGCTGCGGCTGAGTGCGCTCCAGCCAGCTTCGCAACTCCTTGCTGGTGGGCATTTCGCCAATCCGAAGCACCCCCTCTGGCGCAAGCTCCGTCGCCAGGTTAGGATCGCGCAGCAGCGTGTCATAGCTCGACACCAGATACGGGTTGAGGCGGGCATAGTTTCGCAGCGGCGACAGCCCCTCCGCCAGCACCGGAAACCCCAGACAGGAGGAAAGCTGGGCGATCGCCCGACAGTGGGCCCGGGCCGCAGCCGCACTGGGGAATTGGGCAATGCCCGCAATGATCAGGCCGCGGCGAGAAAGAGCGGAGAACGGGAGCGCCGGGACTAAATCACCCCCTCGCTCCGTCCCTCCATCACTCTGAGCAATGTAGGCCGCGACATTGGCAAAGAAATGGGCTTCATCCAGGGATGCCCTGAGAGCCAGCACATCGGGCTGGGGCACGGGAGCCAATGGGTCGCGGAACGGCAGATTGAGATGCACTGCGCCCGCGATGGGCTGCTGAGTCCGCTCCCAGGCGTGAATCGCAGTTTGGCGCAGGTAGGCGAGTTGAGAAACTTCCGCAGTGGGCGTGGCGACTTCGTGATACCAGTTCACAAAGCTGCCGAAGAGTTTTTGCTGATCGATGGTTTGCCCCGCGTTGCAGTCGCGCAGTTCCGGCGGACGATCGGCCGTCAACACCAGCAGCGGCACGCGGCTTTCGCGGGCTTCGATCACCGCTGGATAAAAGTTTGCGCCCGCTGTGCCCGACGTGCAGACCAGGGCCACCGGTCGTCCGGTCTGCTTCGCCAGACCCAGCGCAAAAAACGCAGCCGATCGCTCGTCCAGCACCGGAATCGCCTCCAGACCCGACTGCTGGGCAAGGGCGATCGCCAGCGGAGCCGACCGCGACCCCGGACACACCACCGCCACCCGCAATCCCAGTCGCACCAGCGTTTCAGTCAGCACAGAAGCCCAGAGGGTGTTGAGATTGCGGAAGTCCATGCAGCAGTGGGAAGAGAAAAGTGGTCAGAGCCACGGGAAGAGTAAAGTAGAAATGGCAAATCAGCCCCTCCCATCATCCCATCATCCCCCTTCCCCCCTCATTTTTCCCCCTTCATTCTTCGTTCTTCCCTCTTCGTTCTTCCCTCTTCCCTCTTCGTTCTTCGTTCTTCCCTCTTCGTTCTTCCCTCTTCCCTCTTCGTTCTTCCCTCTTCCCTCTTCGTTCTTCCC
>NZ_DVEA01000039.1:0-17096 GCF_015295965.1 Thermoleptolyngbya sp. M55_K2018_002 | reverse complement strand
AGAAGGCATTTTGGGAAGCGGGGTTAAACCACAGGGCAGAAATGTCTAAACCGAATGGATGAAACAAAGTAGCCGGACTCAGCATTCACTTGACAAGACTCGTCCTGTTTACTTTACCGTGAGTATTCCTGCGTAAAACAGCGATCGCCCGCCGACTTTCTTCAAGATCTCCAGACAATTACGTATCCTGAAGACTCGCAAGCTCCGATAAAACTTACCAAAGTGGGCAATTAGTAGAACTAAACCCTGGATTTTTCCACCAACAAACATAAAGAAGTTCTATAGACGTTCTATAGCAGTGGCGCTAGCAGCAGCGTGGCACATTAGCCGCAAATAGCTCTCTCCCCTAGATAAACACCCGGTGCTGCAAAGACGGCATCTGCCGCCGCACTTGCGCTAGCCGAGAGGGTTCAATGGAGGCGATCGCCACGCCGGGCTTCTCTTCTACTTCTGCCAATATCAGTCCCCACGGGTCGATAATCGCCGCGTGTCCGTGGGACTGTCGCCGCGCATTGTGTTTGCCCGTCTGGGCGGGCGCAATCACGTAGCAGGTGTTTTCGATCGCCCGCGCCTGGAGCAAAACCTGCCAGTGATCTTTGCCCGTATAAGCGGTGAAGGCCGCGGGCACAAACAGCACCTCCGCCCCCATCTGCGCTAGGTGACGATAGAGTTCGGGAAAACGCACGTCATAGCAGACCGATAGCCCCAGATTGCCGAAGTCTTTGGAGGGGTAGATCGGGGGCAGTTGCGTTCCGGCCAGGACAATGCTCGATTCCTGGTAGGTGTTGCCGTCTGGCAGGTTCACGTCAAACAGATGCACCTTTTCATAGCGGGCCAGTTCGCTGCCGCTGGGGTCTACCAGCAGGGCGGTGTTGTAGACTTTGCCTGTGCCCGTGGGAACCGGGAAGCCACCCCCCAACAGCGTCACCTGATAGCGCTGGGCCATGGTTTTTAGAAATTTTTCGCTGCCCTGGGCGATCGTCTCTGCCTGGGCTAGCTTCGCGTCTTCATCGCCCAAAAATGAAAAATTCTCTGGCAGCCCAATCAGTTCCGCACCCTGACGCACCGCCAAATCGATTAAATCTTCTGCCTGAGCCAGATTTTTATCCAGATCTGGCACGCTATTCATTTGCACTGCTGCCGCTAGATAAGACCTCATGATTCCTTGCGATTGAAAACCATACTCCCATTCAGCCCAAAATATTCGTCCTTCTCATCATGGCGGGCGATCGCGCTGCGAGAGGACTTTGCGCCCCCCACATCTGACCTAAACCTCCCCTAAAATCGACGCGCCCTCAGCAACACAGCGATTCGCGCAGCGATCCCTGCGGGCATCGCCCAGTTTGGTGCTGCCACATGCGGAGAACGTCTCTCTTGCACACCTCACTGATTTGAGACTGACCTGAGATCGAGGCACATGGCGCATCAAAGGGTTCGGACGCGGGCGTAGTAAGTGTCGTGCCTAATTTTAGCCCTATTCTTTCCCGATTCCTTTGGGACTGATGTGGTCGAACGTGTAGTCGAAAGATTTCTTATAGCCCGCGCTTCACCATCTGCTTCACAAAGGGGTCAGTGGCTTCTACGGATGTAGCGTGTCAATTTACACTCTATCGGGCGCTGAATCTTCACCAAATTTTCAAATAAATGTTCTTGATATATAACTATATGAATCTTCTATGAACTTCATTCATCAGCCTGTTGTCGAATGTTCTCCTAGCACCATTTAATGTCTAAGCAATAGAGCCTACTCACTCTGTTTGATTGCTTCACTGGTCTTCTCGACATCGACACATTTCGCTGCCTTTCAGAGCCAACTCTGGTTTCGTTCAGGGCGATCGCGCTTGGAGTCGAAGTCATCAGCCGGGGTGCTGGCCTTAGGCGTGCAGTTTTTACGAGCCTTTCACTATATTTTTGAATGTTGCGTTTGAGGAAATTTCAGAAATTTATCGCAAGAGATTTTTAGCTATCTGCCGAGTCATACTTGCGTGTAAATTCTGAGTTTGCATCTGAGTTCACAGTTTCCCCCCATCAGCGGTGAACTGCAAGATTCAACCCTGTTCGTCAACCTTGATGAAACCCCTTCTCAACTTGTTCCCCCAATGCAGTATCTTAGTGTGCAGCGCTTGATTGCAAGCTTTTTGGGCGATCGCAGGTTTAGCAAACTGGCTACAGTATTAGCCGCTGCTTCATACTAAGTTCATAGTGTGAGGTCGGTTGAGGAGTCAAAGGATTAACCAGAGCGTTAGGCTCAACGACGGATTCAGCAGAGTCCAAGGTTTTTC
Organism: Thermoleptolyngbya sp. M55_K2018_002; assembly: GCF_015295965.1. Classification (NCBI taxonomy): domain Bacteria; kingdom Bacillati; phylum Cyanobacteriota; class Cyanophyceae; order Oculatellales; family Oculatellaceae; genus Thermoleptolyngbya; species Thermoleptolyngbya sp. M55_K2018_002. The sequence continues at coordinate 14,814 of NZ_DVEA01000039.1, read as the reverse complement.
CTATGCGAGGTATTCAGTCAAGGTATCTGGGAGTTGACCCGGCAGAATTTCGCAGCCCAGCATCAACCTTCCAGCCAGCGCTTATTTTGTCCGTATCTAATTTGTCTGTATCTAGTTTGAGAGTTCTAGTGAGAAGTATTCGCTACAGCTTGGCTCAAGCAGCTTAGACCAGCCTCTTCGGCATATTGGCATATCGCACTCTTTTGACGCTTGCATTCGCTCAGTTGCCCACCCGACACAAACCTGGAAGTCATGCCAGACCTAAAATTTCACGACACCACAGCAGACCCCCTGCCGCCTGTCGGAGAATCTAGTCCCCATCTCAAAGATTCGCTGTTGGCAGACTATGGAACCAGTTTTGAGGACACCTGTTCTGTTGAAGCGATGCTGGAATCCGCCCAATCGAGATGCCAGGTTAGCCAATTTTTTATACAGGCGCTTCAAAATGGCCGCAAGACGATTTTGATGACAAACCTGCTGCATACCCCGTCGAGGTCTACCGAGCCAGGTACGGTCTGGTCGCTGGGTCGCAGTTCCACCTGTGCGATCGCCCTCGATAACCCGTCCGTCTCTCGCTGCCATGCGGTGATTGGCTATCACCCTGACGAAGGGCTTTACATTTCCGACCTCAACAGCAGCAACGGCACCTGGGTTAACCGTCGTCGCGTCCTCCCAATGCAGCGCATCCCGCTCCAAGATGGCGACGTTTTGCGGCTGGGCACCTTTGATGTCGAGTTCTTCGTCTCTAGCACAGCCACAGCCCCATCCGCCTTTCAGGACATTACCCGCTTCTAGTTCTAGCTTCCAGTTCCACTTCTAAGTTCTGGCTGCAAATTTTCGCTTCTAGTTTTCTAAAGGCACAGGAGCGAATCCTTGCTGGCGAATCCTTGCTACAGTTGGGCGTGAGCGCCGAAAAGAGCGCCTGCGCCTTTTTTGTTTGTTTTGCCCGACTTGCTATGCTGCTCTTTCTCCAGGTCGTTCTCTGCGTCAGCTTGGTGGTGTGGGTGGGGGCGCGGCTGTCGCAGAGTGCCGATGTGCTGGCAGAAAAGACCGGGCTAGGGCGCAGTTGGGTCGGCGCAATCTTGTTGGCAGGGGCGACCTCGCTGCCAGAATTGGCCAGCGGCATCAGCGCAGTGGCGATGTTTCAAGTCCCCGATCTGGCGGTGGGCGGCGTGCTGGGAAGCTGCCTGTTTAATCTGCTGATTTTGGTAATTGTGGACATTTTTACGGGGCCAGAACCGCTGCTGCGACAAGTGCAGGTGAGTCATGGGCTATCGGCAGGTCTGGGCTGCGTCATGCTGGGCACGGCAGCGGCGGGTATTTTGCTGGCGGAGCGGGGCGTGGATCTGACGCTGGGATGGGTTGCGCTGCCGAGTGTGCTGCTGCTGCTGCTATATGCTGTGAGTGCCCGGTTGATTGCTCAGTTTGAACTGCGCCGCCGCACCCAACTGCGAGAGGAGGAAGCCGAAACCTTGCAGTATGGTCATATTTCACAGCGGCGAGCCTATAGCACCTTTGGGCTGCTGGCGATCGCCATTGTGGCGCTGGGCATCTGGCTAGCCGCTCTGGGCGATCGCGTGGCTGTGGTTACGGGGCTAGGGGAAAGCTTTGTTGGGGCGCTGCTGCTGGCGGCGGCCACCTCCTTGCCCGAAGTTGTGTCGTCGCTGACGGCGATTCGCCTGAATGCCGCTGACCTAGCGGTGTCCAATATTTTTGGCTCTAACCTGTTCAATTTGGCGATTCTGGGCATTTACGACGTGGCTTATTTACGCGGCAGTCTGTTTGGCGAAATCAACCATCCGATTCATGCCTTCACCACCGTCATTGCCATCATGATGACGGCGATCGCCCTGGTAGGGCTGATCTATCGAGCCAGTCAGCGATCGCGCCTGCACCTGACCTGGGACGGCGTGGCGATTTTGCTGCTCTATGTTGGCGGGATGTATGCGATCTATCGAGGGTAAGGAAACAGAAGTGCAGGGGAGCCTGAAAGCAAGCACCTCGCTCACCCTTGAATCTCACCCTTGAATCTCATCCTTCAAACTCGGCCCTTCCGTCAAAAACGGCCCGCTCAGCATCAGCGCCGTTTTGGCATCTAGGGTTCCAGTGACGCTGAGGCCAGCGGACTGCTGAAATCGGCGAAGCGCCGCGTCAATGGTGGCATGGTCGGTGGCATGGTTGGTGGCATGGTTGGTGGCATGGTCGGTGGTATCGTTGGCGATCGGGCTGCTAGGGTTCAGATAGCCCAGGCGCGTCAGGTAGTCCCGCACTTGCGCCGCAGACAGCACCACCTCCTCTGGGCGAAAGAACGGGACGTATTCTCGTCGCCAGATCCGCTGAAACTGCGGACGATTGAGGCGATAGATCCGCCCCCAGGCAGGGTCAGCAATGGTGGCAATGTCATCGCTGAGGGACAGCAGCGCAATCGCGTGGGGCGATCGCCGTCCGCTTGGGTTGAATAGCCAGCTAGCCAGCACGCCGGGTCGGTTAATTCGCTGCATCTGCTCCCAGGTTGCGCCCGTGATCTCCAGCCCGTCCATCTTGAGCTGGTGCGCGGCGGTAATCAACTGCGGCATGGAGGTTCCCAGGCGGCTGGTGCCTGCCAGCTTTGCCACGCTCGATTCGGTTTCCTCCAGCCCCCAGCGGCGCAGCACCGTAGCCATCGCAGCAGGCGCACAACTGCTGGTGGAGGTTTGCTGAAACACGCCATTGGGGCGCAAGTTATCATCCAGCGTGGAATAAATCGGAGCCAGCAGATAGGCCTCGACCGCTGTAAAGCTTCCCAGCCCAATCAGCCCAATCAGCACGACCGCAATCACCTGCAAACGGCGCGTGTGCCAGCTCACCACAAACGCTACGCCGCAGATCCCCAGCAGGATAATCCGCATGGCCGCCCAAGACACCTGCATTCCCGATACGCGCCACGCCAGCGGCAGCCATTGCCACTGAGGAATATACAGCGCCAGCAGCAGTAGAGCAATGTAAATTCCTAAGAAAGCCAGCGATACAGAGGTTTTTCCCTTAAACAGGTCGTTTGCTGTTGCTCCCTTTCGCAACAGCAGCCGCCCAAACCGAATGCCCCACCAAAAGGCAAGCCCGCCGAGCAGAATGGTGCTAGCAATTCCCAAAGACATGAGCAACAGCGCAGGTAGAGGTTGACCGGAGGTTCACAGCGAGACTCAGCGGAAAATCGGCAGCGAGATTGGGGGCGAGATCAGGGGCAAGATTGGGGGCGAGATCGGGACAAGATCGGGGAGCGAGATCGACTCAGTGAGCGTTTACAGTCAGTTTGCCGCACTAGCTTCAGAGTGCCCAGTTTGGCGGGCGATCGCCATTTCGGAAAACTTTTTCGCCTATTTTCCGGCGCTCGTCTCCCTCAATTGCTGAAACGCCAGAGGGGCGATTTCTGAAACGCGAGAAGGGCGATCGCCCCTCCGGTCAGCGTGGCTGGATGCGATAGATCTTGCGATAGATCTGATGATTTCCCTACAGTTTCTCAAGGATACCGAGGGCGATCGCCCATGAGTCTGGGGTGCGGCTAACGGTAAGATCGCATTAAGGATTCCTAAACTGTATCTCGAATGTTAAATACCCTTAATGCCAATGCCGTTCTGGAGGTATTGCGCCCTGTCCAAGACCCAGAGCTACGCAAAAGCCTAGTGGAGCTAAACATGATCCGCAACGTCACCGTGGCAGAGGGTGAGGTGCGGTTTACGCTGGTGCTAACAACGCCCGCCTGCCCGCTGCGTCAGTTCATTGTGGAAGACTGCGAGCGAGCGGTGAAAACGCTACCCGGTGTTCAGGCGGTGGTGGTGGACGTGACGGCCGAAACGCCCCAGCAAAAGGCCCTGCCAGACCGAACCGGTATCGACGGTGTCAAAAATATCATTGCCGTTTCCAGCGGCAAGGGTGGTGTCGGCAAAAGCACCGTCACCGTGAATGTGGCCGTGGCGCTGGCCCAGGCGGGCGCAAAGGTGGGGCTGCTGGATGCCGATATCTATGGGCCCAACACGCCGACGATGCTGGGACTGACGCAGGCAGAGGTGAAGGTGCAGCCGGGGCCCCAGGGCGAAATCCTGGAACCCGTATTTAACTACGGCGTAAAGCTGGTGTCGATGGGCTTTTTGATCGACCCGGATCAGCCCGTGATCTGGCGCGGGCCAATGCTAAACGGCATCATCCGCCAGTTCCTCTATCAGGTGCAGTGGGGCGAGTTGGACTATTTGCTGGTAGACATGCCCCCTGGCACGGGCGACGCGCAACTGACGCTGGCCCAAGCCGTGCCGATGGCGGGCGCGGTGATTGTAACTACGCCGCAAACGGTGGCGCTGCAAGATGCGCGGCGCGGCCTGCGGATGTTTCAGCAGCTTCAAGTTCCCGTGCTGGGCATCGTGGAAAATATGAGCTACTTCATCCCGCCCGACCTGCCCGATCGCCAATACGATATTTTTGGTTCTGGTGGCGGCGAAAAAACGGCAAAAGAACTGGAACTGCCGCTGTTGGGCCGTGTGCCGCTGGAGATTCCGCTGCGGCAGGGGGGCGATCGCGGCATTCCGATTGTGGTGGAATACCCCGACTCGGCTTCGGCCGAGGCACTGAGGGCGATCGCCCAGCAAATGGCAGCTCGCGTGTCTGTTGCAGCGTTGAGCTAGAGTTCAAGGGGCTGAAGGGGCGCTTCTAGGGCTTGCTCTGCTCGATTGCCCGCTGCATGAAGATCTCCTGAGAGCTACGCACGGGTTCACCTTCCTTCGGTCGGCGCTGCGTATAGTTGCCGTCTGGCTGAAGCTCCCATGCCTGACGGTTATCACTCAGCGTCGTGTCGAGAATCTCCCGCAGCAGTTTCTTCAGCGCAGGGTCTTCGACGGGGGTGACGGCTTCCACCCGGCGATCAAGGTTACGCGGCATCCAGTCGGCGCTGCCAATGTAGTATTCTTCGTTGCCGTCGTTGTGGAAGTTGAAAATGCGCGAGTGTTCTAGATAGCGCCCAATGACGCTAATCACCCGAATGCTTTCGCTGACGTTGGGAATTCCCGGCTTCAGGCAGCAAATCCCCCGCACAATCAGGTCGATTTCCACCCCAGCTTGCGACGCTTCGTACAGTTTGGCAATCATGCCCGGATCGACCAGAGAGTTCATCTTGGCAATGATCTTTGCGGGCTTGCCGGCCTTGGCGTGTTCAATCTCGCGCTGGATCAGCGCCGTCATGCGATCGCGCATATTCACAGGCGACACCAAAATCTTGCGATAGGAGTGCTGCCGTGAATAGCCCGTCAGGTAATTAAACAAATCGCTCAAATCTGCGCCCAGTTCCTCGCGGCAGCTCAGCAGGCCCAGGTCGGTGTAGAGCTTGGCCGTCTTGGAATTGTAGTTGCCTGTGCCAATGTGGACATAGCGGCGAATCTCGTCCCCTTCCTGACGCACCACCAGCACCACCTTGGTATGAGTCTTTAGCCCCACCAGACCATAGACCACATGGATGCCCGACTGCTCAAGCTGCATCGCCCAGTTGATATTATTCTCTTCGTCAAACCGCGCCTTTAGCTCCACCAGCGCTGCGACCTGCTTGCCGTTTTCCGCCGCCTCGATCAGCGACTTCACAATCGGCGAATCGCCCGATGTGCGATACAGCGTCATCTTGATCGCCTGAACCTGGGGGTCGCGGGCCGCCTGGGCAATAAATTGCTCCACCGATCCGCTAAAAGACTCGTAGGGATGATGCACCAGCACATCATGACGGCGAATGATGGAGAAAATGTCTTCTCGCTCAGCATTGGCGGGCAGCAGATCCCCCGTAAACCGCAACTGACGCGGCGGCATCGGCGAAAAAGGCGCATCCTTGAGCGCAGGCAGCGGCACCCCCGTCAGCGCAAACAAATCCTTCAGGTTGAGCAGCCCGTCGATCTCATACACTTCGTGGGGTTCTAGCTCTAGCTCATCTATCAACGTATCTTTCACCAACTGCGACGCATTGGACTGAATCTCCAGTCGCACGGGCGCTTCTGCCATCCGCCGCTTTTTCACCATGTCTTGAATCGCTTGCAGCAGATCTTCCGCCACTTCTTCGCGCAGTTCCACTTCTGTATCGCGGGTCAGCCGGAAGAGGGAATACTCCTGAATCGCCATGCCGGGAAACAGCATTTCTAGGTTATGCGCGATGACCTGCTCTACTGGAATGCCAACCCAGACTGCCTTTTTGCTGCCCTCTTGACCAGGTTCCCCAGGCAGCTTTAGAAAGCGGGGCAGGCTGCTGGGCACCTTGACCCGAGCAAAATGCTCTTCACCCGTCTGCTGATCCTTAACTATCACTGCCAAGCTGAGGCTGAGGTTCGACATGCGCGGAAACGGATGCCCCGGATCAACCGCCAGCGGGGTCAGAACCGGAAAAATCCGCTTTTCAAAATGATCTCGCACGTAGTTCCGCTGCTCCTGGCTCAAGTCGATATAGTCCAAGAGAAATACGCCATGCTCTTTTAGTGCAGGGCGCAAAACCTTCTCGAAATAGCGATGCTGCTCTTCCACCATAGGCCGCAGGGTTTGGCTAATTTCCTCAAGCTGCTGTTGGGGGGTGCGCCCGTCTGGCGTTAGCGTCGTGATCCCTGCCTCAAGCTGGTCTTTCACGATCGCCACCCGCACCATAAAAAACTCGTCCAGGTTGGAGCTAAAAATTGCCAGAAACTTCAGGCGCTCCAGCAGCGGCGTGCGCTCGTCCAGCGCCTCGTGCAGCACCCGCCGATTAAACTCCAGCCAGCTTAGCTCACGGTTGATGTAGTATTGCGGGTCGTTCAGGTTAACGGCAGACTTCGCGGCAGGAGCAGATTCTTTAACGTTTGTCATAAGGGTTTACCAGCCAGTTCTAGCAGCTTGGATAGACAAAATCTGTATCAAAATCAAACTGCATCGAGTTTTTGTGTCAAGAAGAGTATACAAATAGGGCTTAGTATTGCAGGCCACATCGCTTCTGCTCTGAATCTTGGGCTGTGTTTTGTCGGGTTTTGCAGCCAGCAAATTTTTCTAACAGGCTATGTTTCAAATGCCTTGTGAGTCGGGGATTTAGCCCATTGCCAAGGTGATTAACACTTGATTAAAACTTGACTGCCGTTTTGTTGTGTCCTGCATTTTGGCCATACTTCGGCCATTTGGAAGATTTCCTTAACTTTTCAGACGTGGGTGGGTTAAACTCCTGAACTTTTCTGTAACGACAGCCCTTGGGCGATCGCCTATTCTAGGTTCCATAAAGCAACCAGCGAAATAGAGCAGCAAGATAAAAAGACAGAGCCGCGAAATAAAGCAATTAGCTAGCTATTTTTGGGCTTTTGCCACGCTCAACGCTCTGCATCTGTACTTAGGTTACGCATCCTGATTTCGCATAGTAATTTGCATACTAATTTGCACAGTGATTTGCATAGTATTTGGAGCAAGCCAATGAACGCCAAAACTCTCTCTTCAGAATCCCCCCGAACCACTCTCTCGGGGCGCAGAAATTACGGCTTTGCCGCATTATTTAGCAACACGTTTTGGGCGATCGCCCGCACTCTAATGGTACGAGACGAAATCAAAGTTTCCATTCAGCAGCTACGCAATGGCGAACAGGTTTGGCACGTCTATGATCCAATGATTGGACGCACAGAAAGTTTCTTCTCAGAAATAGAAGCGTTGCGCTGGATTGAGGGAAAGTCCCGGTGTTACTCCGCGATCGAGGACTAAACCGATCGGAGTCTGTTCACCGATAAATCACGGTGAATGGATTGCTAGCGATAGCACGTTTGCGTTCAATTTGTCTAGAATCTGTCTAAGGTTAGATTTAAGTGAAATCGTGTCTGACGAATTGGGTCGGGCACGATGTTTGTGTTATGTTATGCACGCCAACGGATGCACTTTTGGGTTGAACTTTGACCAAAGATTGCTCAGGCCTGCTTGACAGACCCGACCGAATCTAACTGAAACATTTTCTGACTGAATCCGTCAGGTTTCCCTGTGCAGGGACTTTGGCTAGACATCAGGCGGCGCTGAATGCGTTGCGATTTATGCAATTCACGCAATTCGCTCTGGTCTGAGAGGGTGTTTGAAAAGGTATCGCCTGTAATGTTAAGCACTCAGAAGATCCCCCCTTAGCCCCCCTTAAAAAGGGGGGAAACCGCCTGAAAGTCCCCCTTTTCAAGGGGGATTTAGGGGTATCTTGCACGCTTTGCTACAAACAGTAGGACTTTTCAAACATCCTCTGAATATTGAGATCTGAAATCCAAAGCTACTTTTTCCCCTTAGACAGGCTATGGCTATTCGACTAAACCGCGTTGCCAATCAGCTCGCCAACCGATTGCTGGAAAATGACCTGGCAAAAAGCGTTGCTGATTTTCTTCAGGATTTGGACTTGTCCGATATTAATCTAGGCGACGTGTTTGGCAATATCTCGCTCGAAGATTGGACAGACGATCTGCGGAGTGGCATAGAAAGCGCGATCGACACCTTTTCCAAAGATTTCAACTTTACCAAACTGGTTGGGAATATCGACGATTTGTTTGGCGGCGTGGACTTGTCCGACGTTAACTTTGATGCGCTGCTGAAGGACGTGCTAGGAGACATCAGCCTGAATCGGCTGGTCAAAGATTTGGATCAACTCCTCGGCTCAGTGGACGTAGAAGATTTGTTTAACGACTCTATTGACACGAGTGACTGGGGCGAACTAGCAAAGCGCGTGCGGGCGATCGCTGGCGATGTGTTCGACGACTTTTCGACCGGGCTTGCTCAGCTAGACTTGGGCGATCGCGCAGCGGATCTGCTCCGGGGCAGCAGCGCCAGCAATATTCTGAGCGGACTTGGCGGGGGCGATCGCCTGCTGGGGCTGGGCGGCGCAGACATCTTGCTAGGCGGCAATGGCAACGACATCCTGCTGGGCGGCGCAGGCAACGACGTGCTGTTTGGCGGGCTAGGCAGGTCACTGCTGACGGGCGGCAGAGGCTCAGACCTGTTTGCGCTCGCAGTGGGCAGAGGGTTTGCCACAATTACCGACTATCGCAGCGGCAGCGATGCGCTAACCGTGCTGGGCGATGTGGCAATAGAAAGCCTGAGGCTGCGTCAGCGGGGGGCAGACGCAGTGATTCGCTACGGCTCCGACGTGCTGGCAGTGCTGACGGGCGTAGACGTGCGAAACCTCAGCTTGAGCGATTTTGTCTAACGGCTAACCTGCTTGGGCCATAGCGCACACACCAAGCGCCACAGCCTCGCAAAGCGCTGAACTGAGCAATCCAGAATCACCAATCCAAAATCCAAAATCGCTAATCCAACATCCCCTAAATCGCTGCAAGCTGCTGGGCGATCGCCCCCGCATCCACAGCCCGTCCGATAAACACCAGCCGCGTTTGCCGCGCTTCGTCCGGTCGCCAGGGGCGATCGTAGAACTGCTCGAAGCGACTACCCACGCCCTGTACCACCATCCGCATCGGTTTTTGGGGCACGGCCACAAAGCCCTTGATGCGGTAGATTTCTTGGGACTGCACTAGCGCTTCGAGCGATCGCCGCAATGCGTCTGGATCAAACTCGCGGTTCAAAATGACGTGGGTGGAGTCGATTTCGTCGTCGTGGTCGTGGTCTTCTTCGTGGTCATGGTGGCTGGGACGGGCTTCCAGGTTGTCTTCCACCGCTGCGTTGAAGCCCAGCAGCAGGTCGGCGGGCAACTGACCGCGATCGCTCTGCACCAGCTTCACGGCGCGGGGTAGCTCCGTCTGCACCCGGTCAACCACCTGGTTCACTGCGTCTGCCGTTACCAGATCGGTCTTATTCAGCACCACCAGATCGGCGCAGGCAAGCTGGTCTTCAAATAGTTCCTCCAGCGGCGTTTCATGATCCAGGCTGGGGTCTGCTTGCCGCTGGGCAGCGACGGCATCTGGGTCATGGGCGAGCGCCCCGGTCAAAACGGCTTCGCAGTCCACCACCGTCACCACGCCGTCCACCGTTGCCGCATTGCGAATTTCGGGCCAGCGAAACGCCTGCACCAGCGGCTTGGGCAGCGCCAGTCCTGAGGTTTCAATCAAAATGTGGTCGAGGCGATCGCGCCGCTTTAGCAACTCCTGCATCGTCGGCAAAAACTCTTCCTGCACGGTGCAGCAGAGGCAGCCGTTGGTTAGCTCGACGATATTTGCGCTGGACTCGTCTGCGGCCTGCCCTGGCTCCTCATCGCACACCTGGCAGTCGCGCAGCAAGTCGCCGTCGATGCCCAATTCGCCAAACTCGTTTACCAGCACGGCAATGCGCCGCTCCTGATTATTTTGCAGCAGGTGGCGAATCAGCGTGGTCTTGCCGCTGCCGAGAAATCCGGTGATGATCGTGACGGGAATTTTTGCTGCCATAGTGAAAATTTGGATTACTTAGAGCCAGTGCCAGACGGGCCATGCTCAGTGGTTTTGGATTTTGGATTTTGGATTTTGGATTGCCAGTCTAGTGTTTGCCGGGCGTGCGGATCTTCCACGTATAGCGCCCCGCAGGAGATAGCGCCCCGCAGGAGAATAGATAGAAGCCCAAATATCTTACCCGCTTGCGATACGATTCCGCAGCAAATGCAGATTTGCTTGAGAAATGAGATTTGAGAAATGGGGCCGGCTGTGAATAAAGTAGGGAGTATCGCGCTGTGAAGGAGAGTTTTGGAATGGCTGGCAAACCGTTTGGGGGACAAAACTGGGGCAAAAGGTCAGTCTGGCAGGGGGTGGGGGCAATTCCCGCAGAGCGCGCTTTGCGAATCGCGCTGAGTGGGTTGCTGAGCGGGTTGCTGAGTGTGCTGTTGGGCGGGGTGCTGTGGCTGGGGGTGCTAACGCCGCAAGCGAGGGCGATCGCCAGTCCAGCGAACGTGGGTCTGGTCAGCGAAGTGCAGGTTCAACTGGGCGATGCATCAGAGGCACTAAAGTTTGTGCCCGATCATCTGGAATTTACCGCCGGACGAAAATACAAGCTCGTTCTCGATAATCCCAGTTCCCAGAAGCACTATTTCACCGCCAAAGACTTTGCCGACAGCGTGTGGACGCAGAAGGTGGAGGCCGGGAATGTCGAAATCAAAGGCGCAATTCACGAGCTAGAGCTAAAGCCCGGAGCCGTTGCAGAGTGGGTGTTTGTACCGCAGAGACCGGGCACTTATGACCTGCGCTGCGTGATAGCAGGACACGCCGAAGCGGGCATGGTAGGCGAGATTGTGATTACGCCCTGATCCACCGAAAATCGCTATAAAATCGCTTGATTAGCCGCATAAACCGCTCGATTAGCCCCATAAACCGCTTGATTAGCCGCGCAACGCCAGCAGTACGCTGATCAGCAAAATCGCTCCCAGGATAACCCACGCCAAATGTTGCTGAAGCCAGCTTTTTACCAAACTGCTGGCGCTGGGACGATAGACAGAACTAGTCAGCGGCCGCAGTTGGTTTGTATAAAGCGTACACTCCCGCGCATGGGGCCGCTGGGGATAGTTGCAGGAATCGTCGTGGTGGTATACGCAGGTGTCGCACAGCGCCGCCTCGCCCTCCGCCCGATAGAGCGGCACCCCCGGATGCCCAAACGCCTTCAGCGTCGTGCGGCAATGGGGACAGGCGATCGCCGTCGTCTCGACAGGCTGGCGGCATTTGGGACACTCTGGCATAGCAGCTTAGCAAGCAGGCATTGGGGGCAGCAGGCGCTTTAACACGCGGGTACGCGGGCAAACTTTCGCACCTGGTATGCCTTTGACTCTAGCAATTGATAGGTGTTCTGGCCCATCGCTTCGCTAAAACGAGCTTCTACCGCTGCCAGCCGAGCTTCGGGAATGGAATACCACTGATCAAAGCTTTCCCAGTGAACCACCGTAATCACTTCCCGCGGATTCTCAGGGCTGATCCAGACCTCCTTTCCCAAAAAGCCGCCATATTCCGATAATGCCGTTGTCCAAATTTCGGCATCCTGCTGCACAAACCGCTCCCGCGCTTCAGGCGACACGTCAAACCGCAACCATTCAATAACCACGCTGTCACCTTCAAATTTCATTATTTTTGATTGACCGGGGATATTGTCTGGATGGCCTAGTTCCAGACAGACCCAGTTAAGCTGTTTTTGCCTGCAACTAACCTAGCGAAATTACGAGTCTAGAGACTCTTCTGAATGGATGAATTTTGAAGGAGTACGTTTGTTTGAGGTAAATCGTTACTTTGAGGCTGTTGTGAACCAAACTTAAGGCAAACTTAAGGCAAACCTAAGAAAGATTTAAGGCAGGTTTAAGGCGGGTTTAAGGCAGAGGCGTGCCAGGATAAACTTCGGGTGTCCGCAAGATGTCCACAGGGTATCCACCATAAAATCTGTTATGAAGCCTGTCCCACGGACGGTATTCCTGCAACATTGGGGAGGCTAACCTCACCCGAACGCCGGAGCAAGTTTGACAGAATAAAGCAGGATGATTAGCCAGCTTTTTTGCCGTCGCCAGCTTTCTGCCGTTGCATAGAGTTCTGTTGCGCGTCTGGGTTTGCTGCTGGTTTTGAAATCTTTGCGAAATCTCTGCGAAGTCTCTGCGTTACAACCCTTAAAAACTATGGACAATAACAACCTGATTCAACAATTGCTCATGCTCGGCATTGGCACTACCTCTCTGGTTGCCGAGAAGCTGAAGGAAGTCGGCGACGAGTGGGTGCGCGAGGGCCGGCTCAATCCTGATCAGGTCAACGGGCTGATGAACGACCTGATGCAGCAGATCAAGTCGGAGCAGGGAAACTTTGAAGCGCAGATGCAGCGGCAGATGCGGCAGGTCTTGCAGGATCTCGGTGTGCCCCGACAAAACGAAATGGACGAGCTGCGCGGACGGCTGGATCGGCTGGAGCGGCAGGTGCGCGACCTGGAAAACAAGCTCTGGCGATAGTGAAGTTTTGGCAATATCGACGTTCTGACCTCGCTCTGAATCTTGGAAGCCCGATTCCAACCTCCTAGCGCGATCGCCCCTCCGCGATCGCCCCTCCGCAATCGCCCCTTCGCGATCGCCTGATCTGCAATCGCTCGATCCGCAATCGGTATACACTGGGGAGTGGCTGACTTGGTAATCCTGCTGCGGGAGGGTTCTATGCGAGAGATTTTGATTAGCTTTGGGGTGATGGTGCTGTGCTGTGTGGTGCTGCTGGTGGCGCAGTTCACCGGGTCGCGGCAAGCGGCGATCGCCGACTCTGCCCAGCCGTCTGCCCCTGCCGCAGCAAAGTCTGGCATTGTGAAGTCGGACACCGTGCTGCTGGCTGAAGCGGGCGCGGCTGATCTTATCAACCCAGGAGAAGATTCTGTGAGCGCACCTTTGGGAGACGATGCGGCGGTGGTGACGACCGAATCGGGCTTGAAGTATGTGGATCTGGTCGAAGGGACGGGCGCACAGCCCCAGGCCAGACAAACCGTGATCGTCCACTATACGGGCACGCTGGAAGACGGCACCAAGTTCGACAGTTCGCGCGATCGCAACCAGCCTTTTTCGTTCCGGCTGGGCGTGGGTCAGGTGATTCGCGGTTGGGACGAAGGGCTAAGCACGATGCGCGTCGGCGGCCGTCGCCAACTGATTATTCCGCCCGAACTGGGCTATGGCGCACGGGGCGCGGGCGGCGTGATTCCCCCCAATGCCACGCTGGTCTTTGATGTAGAACTGCTGCGGATCGGCGGCTGAGGTCACGCTGATTTGTCGGCAACTCTGGCCCATGCAGCAATTCATGTGGCAATCCATGCGGCGATATCTGACCCAGCGCGATCGCCAATTTTGGTTCGCTCGGCGCAGCTTGCGGCGGGCAGCTTTGTGCTGTGTGGTGGGTTGGCTTAGCCTGATGCTGGCGATCGCCCCCAGCAGTTTTGCGCCCGCCGCGGCCCAGGTTCCCCTGCCCGCCACCTCTACGGCTGCTGACCCCACTCGCCCGCCGGATGCGATAGAGCGCGTGGGAAATCTGGAATGGGGCATGGTGCGGTTTGAGGGCAAGCCCTTGTTTGCCGTGACGGGGCTGACGGTGCGCGATCGCCGCAATCCGGGCGACCGGGTTCCCGTCGAAGACCGCATCGCCACGATTCAGTCCAACCTGAGATGGGTGCTGGCCAGCAATCCGACCGAACGGGGCGGCGCAGGCATGGCATGGCTCTTTCAAACCCCAACCCTCGACCCCAATACGCTGCGAGTCGAGGCAGATTCCCTGCGCGACGGAACCGTGCTGACGGTGCGCGATGCCAACTCTCCATCCCAGCCGCTGCTGACCGTCACGCCGCTCGATGCCCAGTTTCACCGCCGCAGCGTGCCGCAACTGGCGGAGGAATGGCAGCAGATTTTGCAGCGGGAACTGACCCAGGCCATTGAAATTCGCCAGCCTGCGGCGATTCAGCGCCAAACCCTGATTGCCCAGGCGATCGCCCTGGCCATGATCGGCACCAGTTTTCTGCTGTGGCTGGCGCAGCGTTGGCTGAAACGTCGCCGCGATCGCCTGCAAGCCCGCCGCAAAGCCGCCAGAACCGCCATGCGGGCCGATGTCACCTACGCAGCGGCGGTCAATCTCAAGGATGATCCGCTGGCTGCGCCCAACTCCACGCCCCCCACTGCTGATGCAGAACCCCTGTCCCCTCGCTACGCCACGTTGGACAGCCCGATAGACAGCAGAAGCTCATCTAGCTCCTTTGGCAGTGCCCTAACCGACAGCAGCCCCCCAGCGCAATTCACAAAACAATCCCGGCGGGAATCGCCCCAATCCCTGAATACCCCCACCCCCCCTGCCGCTCCCCCATACTCTCCCTCCTGGCTCGATGCCCTCCGCCGCATCTTCACCCTCGATCGGCGACTCAGTGCCGTCTCCTTCCTGCAATGGC
>NZ_DVEA01000432.1:0-17157 GCF_015295965.1 Thermoleptolyngbya sp. M55_K2018_002 | reverse complement strand
CAGAGAAGGCGAACCGTAGGCATTGGTCACTGCTTCGTGGGTATCTCCCACGCGCACCCCGGCCCCTGTTGCCGCGTCCCGATGGGTAGTACCCATTTGATCACGCTCTCACTGTTACACTTGGGGCAGCCAATACACTTACATTGGGGCAGCCAATACACTTGGGGCAGCCAACACCCGATTTTCAGCGCATCTGGCGCACCGTCTCGTACCATTTGGTATTCTCGTACCATTTGGTATTGTCTATCAGATGCTCCCGGTAACTAACCATTTCAAATCTTGGAGGTAAGCCTGTCATGATGGCTCAAGCTGAGACAAAACGCTATACCGCTGAAGAATATTTGGAGCTTGAAGTTGCGTCGGAAACCCGCAACGAATATCGCGATGGAGAAATTATTCCGATGACTGGTGGAACCCCCGAACATAATCGTATCAGTGGTAATCTATATATTGCTTTAAGCCTGGGATTGAAGCGCAAACCCTATGAAGTTTTTCATGTCGATCAGCGGCTTTGGATTCCGGCTGCAAGTCTCTACACGTATCCTGATGTGATGGTGTTGCCAAAGCCGCTAGAGTTGCAAGCTGGGCGAAAAGACACAGTGATGAATCCCTGTTTTATTGCTGAGGTGTTGTCCAAATCAACCCGTAGCTATGACCGGAGTGAGAAGTTTGCGGCTTATCGCACCATCTCTAGCTTTCAGGAATACCTGCTCATTGATCAGGATAAAATCCACGTTGAGCATCATGTAAAAGTTGCGGAAAATCAGTGGCTTTTTTCTGAATATAACGATCCAGAATTTAACCTTTCACTTCGCATATTAAATTTTCAAATTCAGATTGCAGATCTCTACGAAAATATTGAGTTTTCTGAAAGTTAAATAGAGGCTAAATGTTCGCTGTTTTCTAGCTATCTGGGCGATTGGTATGTCGCCATTTGGCACGGACGAGACGAATAGAGTCGTAATCAATCGTTTCGTCCAGCGTGTTTTGGATGTGTTCGTGGATCGCCTTGAGCGACGCAGTGCCCACCGCTTCGATCGCCCGTTCAATTTTTGCCTGGCGATCGCCCTCTACTAGCGTTCCCAAATCCACCGCCTGCCCCGCTTCTAATAACTTATCCAGGTGGTTGTAAATCGTGTGGATGCCGCAGCCGCGCTTTTCGGCAATCTCTGCGGGCGACAAGCCCTGCTGATGAAGTTCTAGCGTATAGAACACAGTGCGAGACACAGATTTAAGACGCAGCGCCGAACGAGATTCACTACGATCGCGCGGTGGTTTGGCATAGGCGAGTGTAGGATCAAACGAATCGTCATCGGAATTGCTGGGGATGGTTCCTAGACTGGGCGATCGCAGGGGAATGTCATTCTCTGTGCAAAAGTCGCGGATTTCGGTGACGAACGTTTCACCGTATTGCTTTAGCTTGCGGCTGCCCACGCCAGAGATCCGCGCAAACTCACGCAGCGTGTGCGGCTGTTTCTCCGCCATTTGCCGCAGGCTGACATCAGAAAAGACCACGTAGGGCGGAACGTTTTGCGCGTCGGCGAGGCGCTTTCGCAACTGGCGCAGGCGCTCAAACAGGCTGTCGGCTTTGGGCCCGGTTTGTTTCAAGAAGCGATCGCCCACGGGGGCAGGTTCATCGAGCGATCGCGCAGGCAGGGCAATCATCACCGTCCGCTGACCCCGCATCACCTCCCAACTTTGGGCATTCAGCTTGGGGATGGAATAGCCATCGGTGGTTTCGTCCATCAAGCCTTGGTGCAAGAGCGATCGCCCCAGATGTTTCCAGGCTTCGGCGCTGCGGTCTTTGCCAATGCCGTAGGTGGAAAGCTGGTCGTGCCCATGTTGCAGCACTTTTTGGCTGCGAGCGCCGCGCAGCACGTCGATCAAGTGATTCATGCCAAAGCGCTCTTTGCAGCGGGCAATACAGGACAGCAACTTTTGCGCGTCGATTGTCCAATCTTCCACCGGGCGCGGGTGCAGGCAGTTGTCGCAGTTGCCGCACTGCCCCGCAAAGCTTTCGCCAAAGTAGGCTAGCTGAATCTTGCGGCGACACTCTGTCCCTTCGGCATAGTCCACCACGCGGCGCAACTGCTGGCGGGCGATGCGCTGCTCGTCTTCTAGCGGCGCTCCGGTCGTTGGATCGACCTTCTGGGCAATCAGAAACTCGACCGTGTTCAAATCGCCATAGCTGAAGAACAGCGTGCATTTTGCCGGATCGCCATCGCGCCCGGCCCGCCCTGCCTCCTGGTAATAGTTTTCCAGGCTGCGCGGCAGGTCATAGTGAATCACAAACCGCACGTCGGGCTTGTTGATGCCCATGCCAAAGGCGACCGTTGCCACCATCACGCGCACGTCGTCGCGAATAAAGCGCGTTTGATTCGCAGCGCGGGTTTCGTCCTCTAGTCCGGCGTGATAGGGCAGCGCCTCAATGCCGTCTTGCTGGAGTCGGAAGGCGAGTTCGTCTACTTTTTTGCGGCTGAGGCAATAGACAATGCCAGCGCCGGGGGTTTGGCGAATTAGTTGCAGCAGGTGGCGATACACATCGCGCTGCTTGGGACGCACTTCGTAATACAGGTTCGTGCGGTTGAAACTGGCGACGTGGATGCGCGGGTCGCGCAGGGCAAGCTGAGCAACGATATCTTCCTGGACGCGGTGGGTGGCGGTGGCCGTCAGCGCTGTCATGGGCACGGCGGGATAGCGCTGGCGCAGGGTTTTGAGCTGGCGATATTCGGGACGAAAGTCATGCCCCCACTCCGACAGGCAGTGGGCTTCGTCGATGGCAAAGGCGGCAATGCCTACTTCAGCATCGATGCGTTCCAAAAACGGCAAAAAGCGATCGCCCATTAGTCGCTCTGGCGCGACATACAGCAGCTTGATCTGGCCCGCCAGCACGGCCTGTTCCGTCGATCGCAGCTCCGTCGGCCCCAGGCTGCTATTCAAAAACGCCGCCCCAATGCCGTTGTCCTGCAATGCCTGCACCTGATCCTGCATCAACGCAATCAGCGGCGACACGACGATCGTCACTCCGTCCATCAGCAGCGCCGGAAGCTGGTAGCAAATCGACTTGCCGCCGCCCGTGGGCATGATCACTAGCTGATCCCGCTGGGCGATCGCCGCTTCGACGATCGCCCGCTGTCCGGGGCGAAAGGCATCATAGCCGAAGTAGAATTTGAGGGCTTCTTCGGGGGTGGGCATGGAGAGTGATGGGAGTTTTGGAAGAGGGAATGATGGAGGATGCAGGACTAGCCTTCTCGGAAGGTTTGCTGCATCTCTTCCAGAGTACCCAAACTTAGCTAGCTGTCCTTTGCTCTGGATGCAAGGCGATTTAAGTAGGGTGCTATTAGAACACTCTGTCACTTGTCTTGGCTCGCCACCTTTGACCTCTGCGAGATCTGGAATCTGTCTGGCGCATATTGGAAGCAGAGTATAAGAGCGTTTTGGAGCGTCTAGGAACCCATGAAATCAATCACAGACAATGCGTTTCGGGGACTGCTGATTATAGGGGCGATCGCCCTCTTTTTGGCATTCAATTCCTTCGTGGTGATTAATCCCGGTCAGGCCGGCGTGCTGAGCATTCTCGGCAAGGCCCAAGACGGCACGCTGCTGGAGGGCATTCACCTAAAGCCGCCGTTCGTGTCTCAGGTGGATATTTACGATGTCACAGTGCAAAAGTTTGAGGTGCCTGCCCAAAGTTCCACCAAGGATTTGCAGTATCTTTCCGCCAGTTTTGCGATTAACTTCCGGCTTGACCCCATGCGAATTGTAGAGATTCGCCGCAAGCAGGGCACGCTGGCCAACATTGTGACCAAGGTGATCGCGCCCCAAACCCAGGAAGCCTTCAAAATCGCTGCTGCCCGCCGCACAGCCGAAGAGTCCATTACCCAGCGAGAGGAGTTGAGGCAGGATTTTGACATCGCCCTCAGCCAGCGCCTAGAGAAATATGGCATTGTGCTGCTGGATACCAGCGTGGTGGATGTGAAGTTTTCCGATGAATTTGCCCATGCTGTGGAAGACAAGCAAATTGCCGAACAGCAGGCCCAGCGGGCGGTTTACATTGCCCAACAGGCACAGCAAGAGGCCCAGGCAGAAATCAACCGCGCCAAGGGCAAGGCAGAGGCCCAGCGGCTATTGGCAGAAACGCTGAAAAGCGCAGGAGGGCAACTGGTGCTGCAAAAGGAGGCGATCGAGGCGTGGCGCGAGGGAGGCGCTCAGATGCCTCGCGTGCTGGTGATGGGCAAGGATGCCGGGAGTGTGCCCTTTTTGTTTAATCTGGGAGATCCAGACGAGGAGCCAGTCGCAAAGCCAGTAGACTCAAACGGCGATCGCCCCCTCCCCAACAGCAAATCGGGCAGCAAAGTCAGCAGCAAGGATTTACTCTGACGCAATGTGCAACTTTGCTGATCCCCCGCAACCTTTTCTGGGATGCCGAAGGCTTAAGCCCTCTTCCAGAGCGGGAGAGGGACTTTAAGCCACTGTTGCTCCCCTTCTCCCGACTTGGGAGAAGGGGGTGGGGGATGAGGGCAGATTCAAAGTTGCACATCGCGGTTGCACATCGCGGTTGCACATCGCGGTTGCACATCGCGGTTGCACATCGCGTAAAAGATCTATGATGCTTCCTGGTTGCTTTTGATCAAGCAGCCTCGATCCAGCACCCTGTGCTGGGGCGATCGCCCCTCTTGTTTTCTAGACCTATGCCGCAAAATCTTGCCTTCCGAACCCCAATGGCGATCGCTCTGGGTGCTATCCTCGGTGCCCTCAGCCGCCATTTCCTCAGCAGTTGGATTTCCCACTGGGTCGGCTCTGACTTGCCCATCGGCACGCTGCTGATAAACCTGACGGGCTGTTTTGGCATGGGGCTATTGGCGACGCTGTTTGGCCAGCGGGTGCTGGGTCATGCGCCCGAACTCCAGCTCATGCTGACGACCGGGTTTCTCGGCTCTTACACCACCTTTTCCAGCTACGAGCTAGACTTGGCACGGCTGGCCTATCAGCGAGAACTGGCAGCCGATGGGCTGTATTGGGGCGCGAGTACCTTGCTGGGGTTTGGCAGCCTGCTGCTGGGGGTGTGGGTTGCTAGGGCGATCGCCCCACCCATCACCCTAGATTGATCCAAACTACCCCTCCCTCATCATGTCTGCTGGATCAGATTCGCTGCCGCTAACCGTGCTGCTGATTTCCCTGGGCGCAGTGCTAGGGGCCCTAAGCCGCTACTACGTCACCCGGTTTTGCACCCGGCGGTTTGGGCTGGACTTTCCGGTGGGGACGCTGCTGGTGAACCTGTCTGGGTCGCTGCTGATGGGCATGGCAGCGGGGCTGTTTCGCATTCGCTTTGCGCTGCCCAATCCAGATCACCTGTTGATGGTTGGGTTTTTCGGCTCCTATACGACCTTTTCCACCTACGCGCTGGATGTGTATTCCCTGTTTCGGCGGCGGGCGATCGCCCCAGCGCTGCTCTTTTGGCTGGGCAGCCCGCTGGCGGGGTTTCTGTGCGTAGAACTGGGCATCGTGCTGGCGCTCTGGCTAACGGGAGGAATTTCCTCCTGAGAGCAGGGTGAAGAATTCCAACAGGCAGATTAGGATGATGCTGACACGTTTGCACATCCAAGGGTTGCCTGTGGTTCTTCAACCTGCCCTCGTGGCGTTCATTTTCCGGCCGATTACCGACCCGGTGGCGGTGTTTTTGGTGATCATCGCCATCATGCTGGTGTCGCCGCTGGTGTTTGAGCGGATTCGGCTGCCGGGGATTGTGGGGCTGATTTTGGCAGGGCTGATTGTGGGGCCCTACGGGCTGAACATTTTGGAACGCGACAGCACGATTGTCCTGCTGGGCACGGTGGGGCTGCTGTTTCTCATGTTTATGGCGGGGCTGGAAACCAGCCTGGATGATTTGAAAACCAATGCGGGGGGCGCAATTTCCTTCGGACTGGCCACGTTTCTGATTCCCATGCTAATAGGCACAGTGGCGATGCTGCTGTTGGGCTACTCGTTTTTGGCGGCGATCCTGGTTGCATCGTGCTTTGCGTCGCACACGCTGCTGTCTCTGCCCATTGCCAGCAAGCTGGGCATCATGCGGACGCAGACGGTCACCATTACGCTGGGCGGCACGCTGATTACCAACGTGCTGGCGTTGCTGGTGCTGGCGGTGGTGGTGAAGGCGCACCAGGGCGATTTGACGCTAAGCTTTTGGCTGTTTCTGATTCCGTCGCTGGCAATCTACACCTTCGCAACCCTGTGGGGAGTGCCGCGTATCGGGCGCTGGTTTTTTCAGCGGTTTGGACACGACGAAGGGGCCGAATTTACCTTTGTGGTGGCGGCGCTGTTTTTGGTGTCCTACGTGGCGCGGCTGATCGAGATTGAGCCGATTATTGGCGCGTTTTTGGCGGGCGTGGCGATCGCCCCCCTGATCCCCCAGTTCAGCCCGCTGATGAATCGGATTCAGTTCATCGGCAACAGCCTATTTGTGCCATTTTTTCTGATTTCGGTGGGGATGCTGGTGAACCCGCTGATCCTGCTTCAGGAACCCAAGTCGATTGCGGTGGCGGCGGTGATGGTGGGCGTGGCAATTGTGGCGAAGTATCTGCCCGCCTGGATGACGAGCAAGTGGTTTCGCCTCAGCAACCCCAGCAAGATGGTCATGTTTGGGCTATCGGTGGCGCAGGCGGCTTCCACCCTGGCGGCGATCACTGTTGCCTACAATATCGAACTTGTGGATCAGCCGACCGTGAATGGCACGATTATGATGATTTTGGTGACCTGCATCGCGTCGCCGTGGATTACCTCGCGCTGGGGCGATCGCATTCCCCTTGCCTCCGACACCGCCACCGAACCCGCCTCGACGCTGGTTGCCGATTCGCAAAAAGAACTTAAAACCGTGCCGCTGCGGGTGCTAGTGCCCGTGGCAAATCCCGATACCGAAGCAAACCTGCTGCAACTGGCGCTGATTTTGGTCTGCTCGACGGAGGGGACGCTGCTGCCGCTGCATGTGCTGCCCGACTCGCAAGACTGGCTGACCGCGGCAGATCGCAGCCAGCAAGCCATGCTATTGGGCGCGGCCGAAACCCTGGCCAACGCCGCCGCCGCAGAAGTGGAACCGATTGGACGGATTGACGACTCCATCGACCGGGGCATTTTGCGGACGGCGCAGGAGCGGGAGGCAAACCTGATCGTCTGCGGCTGGAAGGGCTTTTCCACCTACCGCGACCACCTGTTTGGCAGCGTGATCGACAACGTGGTGCGGCGGGCGGGCATTCCCGTCTTGGTGACGCGGCTGATGCAGCCGATGAACACGGTAAAGCGGGTGCTGCTGGTGGTAACGGCAGAAGACCTGGCCTCGCCGCAGTTTGCCGAAGCGCTGGCGCTGGTGAAGGGGCTGGCGACGGGGCTAAAGGCGACCTTTGTGCTGGGACTGGCGATGTCGGACGAGGCGATCGCCACCAATCAACTCGATTCCCTCAAAAGCGAACTGAAGGATTCGGTCTATCCGCTGCACGGCGACATCGTTCGCAGCCTGTCCTATATCCTCGACCCAAACGATTTGCTCATCCTGCTGCACGAAACGCGGCCCTATGCCCCCTACGCCTTCGGCCAGCCGACGCTGGGCGTGACTCCAGAGGCGATCGCCCGCCAATATCGCGCCGTCTCAATGGCGATTGTCAACCTGCCTAGCAGCTAAACTCGCCTGCAAAGGCAGCCCGCAAACCATCCGCCAATTGCGTCAGTTCTGAGTGTTAACGAAGCGCACTCAAAAAGGCCTGGTGTTCTGGGCTGCCAATGCCAGCTTGAAGAACCTGAAGCACCAGGCTGAGATCGCCAGAGATCAGGGCTTCGCTGGCTAACCATAGGCCTGGAAACTCCCGACTGCACAGAATACCCGACGCATTCGCGGCGAGTGATTGATATTCTCCAGCCTCCAGGCAGAACCAATCAATCTGCTGACTGTAGGTACGCCAGACCACGTACTCTCGAATCCCATTGCGGCGATAGACTCGAAGCTTGTCGTGTAAGTCGTAGGATGCGCTACTGGCGGCAACTTCAACAACTAACTCCGGGGAACCTTCGATATAGTCCTCTTCATTAATCCAGGAGCCTCCCCCTTCCTTGAGCCGCAATACCGCATCAGGCTGGGGTTCATGTCTGCATCTAGGCGCACCGTAGGATTATCGTAAAGCTCAATGCCCGGAGTAGCGGCTTTATACGTCCACAGCCAGCCCATGATGTCACCGTGCGGCTTGCCGTGAGCTTCGGCACGCAGTGGGGATGCTACGTAAACCACTCCTTCAATCAGTTCAGCTTTTTTGAGGTTGGGCATGGCCCGATAGCGCCGCTCGAACTCATCACGGGTCAGGCGATCGCCGCTCTCTAAAGGAGGAATTTTGATGAGTCGTTCCGCCGTCATGCTGGAGAGGTTAGGCTGTCTCTGAAATTTACGGTTCTTCGCAATTTGCGTTCATTTTACGCATCTTACGGTCATGTTACGGTCATTCTAGCAAGGCAACTTGGGTTAGCCGCCTCTCCTAGCGCGATGGACGGATTCACTGCCGACCCAGCAGCGGCGAATGAGAATCTCTGACTGTGCTGGGACAACGCCACTTGAGTAAAGGACGCTTATAGAGAGCGTATAGAGAAATTTAGATTGTATAAATTGCAACTCTGGGGCTGTCCTCAGTGTTCAGAATTCCCTCGAATAGGGAATTTTTAAACCAGTCATAAAAGCCAATTTCAAGTTCTGTAGGGCTTACGCAGTTGGACGATTTCTCACGAGCTGCGCCCGCGAGAAATCGTCCAAAACCCAGAAAACTTATCGCAGTGCGTGAGTCCTGTTCTGGTTAGCATCGATCGTGAATCTACCGGTAAATATGCCTGAACAAATTTATCCAGCCTCGGAGTGGGAAACCTTGCAGCAGCGGAATCAAGAGCTAGAGCAGAAGCTGCAACACCTGACGCAAGCCAATCGTGCCCTCATCCAGGAGGTTGAGCAACTCAGGCAGGCGGAAGCACGCCATCGGCAGGTCGAAGCGTCCCTCCAGCAATACGCCAATGAAATTGCCGATTTGTACAATCAAGCGCCCTGCGGCTATCACTCGATCGATCCGGACGGCATGATTATCCAGATCAACGACACAGAACTGGCGTGGCTGGGCTATCGCCGCGAGCAGGTTGTGGGTAAGATGCATGTCACTCAGTTGCTAACGCCAGAGGGGATTGCCCAGTTTCAGGCGGGGTTTGAGGAGTTTAAGCAGCGGGGCGAAGCGAAAGATGTGGAATTTGACCTGGTGTGTGCCGATGGCTCTATCTTACCTGTGCTGTTGAATAGCACTGCAATCTACGACGCAGACGGCAACTACGTGATGAGCCGCTCTACGATTGTGGATATCCGCGATCGCAAACAGTCTGAGGTGCAGTTGCGGAAGGCAAAAGCCGCGCTGGAATCAGTCGTCAAGGAACGCACACTGGAACTTCAGGCGACGGTGCTGCAACTTCAGCGAGAGCAGGAATTTACTCAGGTAGTCGTGGAAAATGTGTCGGATGGCGTGGTGGCCTGCGATGCAGAGGGGCGGCTGAAGTTGTTTAACCGGGCGGCCCGCGAGTGGCATGGCTGCGACCCGCGTGAGGTGCCGCCAGAACTGTGGGCGACGCTGTATGACCTGTACGAAGCAGATGGCATTACGCCGCTGGCGACCGAACGGATTCCGCTGCTGCGGGCGTTTCAGGGCGAGTCGGTGCGGCAGGCGGGCATGGCGATCGCCGCTCAGGGTCAGGAAACCCGCTACATTCTAGCCAGCGGCGATCCGCTGTTTGACGCGGCAGGGCAAAAAATTGGCGCGGTGGTGGCGATGCACGACATTACGGAGCGGCGGAAGTCAGAAGCGGCGCTGCGCCAGTCGGAAGCCCAACTGAGACAGCGAACCCAGGAGCTAGAAGCAGCGCTGAAAGAGCTACAGCGGACCCAATCGCAACTGGTGCAGAGCGAAAAAATGTCTTCCCTGGGGCAACTGGTGGCAGGCGTGGCCCATGAGATTAATAACCCCGTGAATTTTATCTACGGCAACCTGGCCCATGCCAACGCCTATACACAGGATTTGCTGAACTTGGTTCGGCTCTATCAGCAGCACTATCCCAACCCGGTGCCTGCGGTTCAGCAAGAGATTCAGCACGTCGATTTAGATTTCTTACTCGCAGATTTGCCCAAGCTGCTATCGTCGATGCGGGTGGGGGCCGAGCGGATTCAGAAGATTGTGGCTTCGCTGCGGACGTTTTCCCGCATGGACGAGGCAGAGTGCAAGGCGGTGGATATTCACGAAGGCATCGATAGCACGCTGATGATTTTGCAAAATCGCCTGAAGGCCAAGGGCGATCGCCCAGAAATTCAGGTCAATAAGCACTATGGCAGTTTACCTTTGGTGGAATGCTACGCCGGCCAACTGAATCAGGTGTTTATGAACATTCTGGCGAATGCCATCGACGCGCTGGAGGATTCCTACGCGCTCGGCCGCTGGAACCCAAATATGCTGCCCAATCTGGGCGATCGCCCCATAGACTCTCCCAGTGGGCCGATGATCACGATCCAGACCGAGCAGGTTAGCCCCAGTTCGATTTCGATTCGCATTGCCGACAACGGCATCGGCATGTCTGCTGCCGTCCAACAGCGCCTATTCGATCCGTTCTTTACCACCAAACCCGTCGGCAAGGGGACGGGCATGGGCCTCTCGATTAGCTACCAAATCATCACAGAGCGGCATCAGGGTATGCTGCGCTGCTGCTCAGAAGTGGGCCAGGGCACTGAGTTTATGATTCAGATTCCGGTGAGTCAGATTCCGGTGAGTCAGTAAGGGCGATCGCCACCTGGCCTCGCCCCTCGCCTTTGCTGAAAGAGACAGAGGGGCAGGGAAATGCATCAGTCTGCGCTCCGCCAATAGCGCACCAAAATGCGAATGACTTCACCCTGCACTGACGAGGGCAGCGGCGGCGACCACTCGCCCGCTTCGGCAAAGCGGCGGACATGGAGCTGATGAATGATGTGATTCACTCCTGGCAACACGCCACAGAGCAAGATGCGGACGGGTTGCTGATCGGGCGCAATCGGAACGAGTACCCGCAGTAAATCGGGCACGGACTTTGGGGTTATCCTAGTGTCACCTGTAATAAGGTACAGCGTTCGCACTTCTAGCCTCGAAAACTTGAGTGCGATCGCTTTTTGATGTTCAGACTATTCAAAACTACGATCGTAGTTTCTGCCAAGCGGATGGGGCGGATCAGGCTAAAAATCCGAGAGTTAGCGTCTGAGAAGCAGTGGACGCTGAAAGAAGTTTCGCATAGAACCGGAATTCCCTATAGCACGGTCACAAATTATGCCTCTGCTCCTAGCCTTTCAACGATCGACTACACTGCGCTTCTGAAACTTGCCCGCGCTTTTGAAATTCCGATCGAAGATTTGGTGGAAGTATCGGAAGAGTAGGACACGGAAACCAGCCCATCTCCCATACCTATTCTCATTTCTCATAATGACTCTTCGGAAACATTAAGGGCGTGATTCTCTGCAAGCTCCTTCGTGAACGCGCAGCAGACTCATTCAAACCACCCATTAGAACCGATAGTCTACGGAAAAATAGAAGCCGCGATCCTGGGCGTTTTTGCCTGCGCCGTCAAACTCGGTGATGGGAATGGCGAAGTCTAGCCGCAGGTTGAGCCGGGGCAGCGCTTCCCACAGCAGCCCCACGCCTACCCCGATGAGAAACGGGCTGTCGTCGCCGTCGCCATTCACCCAAACGGTTCCCGCATCCACAAACGGCGCAACCTGAAACACCGATTCGCCTGCTTCGTTGCGCCCCAGCGTGATGCGATCTTCCACCGAGACGCGAAAGCCGCTGTCCCCCAGCAGCGCATTTTGCCGATAGCCCCGCAGGGATTGTCCGCCGCCAATCGCCAACTGTTGTGAGGCCGGGAGGCGATCGCCCGAAAGCTGCACATCCGCCTGCACGATCAGCACGTTCCCTGGCTGCAAAATCTGCACCCGCTGCGCCCGTCCCAGCCAATAGACAAACAAACTGTCGCGATCGCCCCCCACATCCGCATCCAGTAGCCCCACGCCCACATTCAGCGTCGATTGCAGCGCCCAGGCCCCCGCCGCATCCCGCCGCACAAAATCCTGCCCAAAGGCAATCAGGCTGGTGGATTCGCTCTTGAGCAAGAAATTGTCAAAAAAGCGATTGTCGCTAAAAAACGAGCTGCCATCCCGGTGCAGCAGACTCAGCGACAGGGCTAATTCTTCGCGGGGCGTTTTGAACAAGGGCTGGCGAAAACTGAGTTCATATTCATCGGCACTGCCGCTGAGGTCGAGGTCTACAAATTCCGGGTCAGTGATGCGATATTCGCTGGGGGCGTAGCGCAGTTGCACCGTGCCGTCCATCGGGTTGAGCGACAGGCGATAGGCAAAGTCGAAGCTGCTCGATCCGCCCGTGGTGCTGCGGTAGTAGGTTCCCGAAAGCTCGTCGCCCCAGCCCGTCAGGTTGCGGGCCACCAGCTCCATGCCCAGCCGCTCGGAGCCAACGCCAGGGGGCGAATAGTTGTCTACGCTGACAAAGCCGCTGACCGGACGTGCCTCCGCCACGCGCACCACCAGAATACTCTGACCTAGCCCGCCGCCCGCCCGCAGGCTGGCCTCAACGGTTTCAAACAGCGGATTTAGCCGCAGAAGCCGCAGTTGGTCTTCCAGTCGCGCCTGATTCAGCGGCGTGGTTGCCCCCAGCAAGATGCGGCTCCGCACATAGTCCGGATGGAGACGATTGGCTCCTTCGACCTCAATGCGCTCCAGGCTGCCCTCCACAATGCGGTATTGCACCACGCCATCGGCCACAAGCTGGTCGCCCAGAATGGCCCGCGAGGTCAGGTAGCCCTGGTCGAGATAAAGCTGGGTCAACTGGTCGGCAACCTCGCGCAGATCGGCCAGGGTGAGCGATCGCCCTTCGTAGGGCTGCACAATTGGCGCAAAGTCCGCTTCGGTAAACACCGTGCTGCCCAGCACCTCAATTTGCCGAATGGGGATTTGCACTGCTTCATCCGTCGGCAGCGGTTGGGGAAATCCATCGGGAGGCGACAGGATGGGGGCCTGCTCTTCGGGCGACAGGGGAACGGCTGGTAGGGTCGGCGCGGGCAGGCGATTCCTGTAGGGATCGCTTCGCGAATCGCGCTCTGGCTGGGTTGGCGCAACCTGGGGCGGAACCGCTTGGGCCAGGGCGATCGCCCCACCTGACAAGCCGCCCCACCGGAACCCCAGCAGCACCCAAACGCCAGCAGCGGCAATGGTCTGCCCAATCTTCTGCATGAATGGCTCTCCTCACGGTGGCTCTCCGCCAGTATGTACGCTGGAGAGTCCCGACCTCATAGATACCCCTATTGCGGGCCGTTTAGGGATAATCTCTAGAAAATTTTATTGATCCTGAATGTCCGATAGGACTTACGCAGTTGAGCGATTTCTCGCAGGCTGCGTCCGCGAGAAATCCTTCAGAACTTGGAAAACTTGTCGCAAGTGCGTAACTCCTGTCCTAAATAGGCTGCGGTCTGGTGGGGCTAGCGCCGCCGGGACTTGCTCACCATCTTGCGAGAAAAGCGCAGGTCTAGCCCCTGCTTGTCGGCCCATTCTTGCAAAAGGCGAAAGAACAACTGGCGATCGCCCACTTGCAGCACCGCAGTCTGATCCGCCGTTTCGATGGCGTAGGGATAGCCGCCGCCCGCAATCACCTCCGCCCGCACCCGGTCAATCACAGTGTCCGCCAGGCCCGCCTCCACCACCCACAGCGGAAGTTCCAGCCGAGCCGGATAGGTGTCGCGGGTGGTTTTCAAATACGTAAAGGCAATTCGGCGGCGATGGTGGCCATAGCGGCTTAAAATGCCCGGCCGCTCGCAGAGAAACAGCGGCGTGCGATCGCCCCAGCGCATCAGCGCGTTCAAAATCTGCGCGTCGTGAATCGCGTCGGCTGGCTCCAGGTCATACAACAGCCGCAGCATCCGCACCAGGTCATCGGCATAGGACGTGTCGATATAGGCCACCAAGGGCACTCGCTGGGCTTCGCTGGCGTGCAGCAGCGGCAGCAGGCAGTCTACATAAAACTGCTGGTTTGCCTCGTCAAACGGTTCTGCAAAGCTGGTCACCATCGACCCGTCCAGAAACACCAGCGTTTTCTCGGAGAGGTTCTGTAGTTGCTCTTTTCGGCCCTGGATATACTCCGTTAGCCGCTGCGTTTCAAGCTGAAATCGACGCATATTCACCCGCCGATCCACTGGCTCGCCCTTGCCGCCCTCGCGCAAATCCTGCGGGGTCATTAGGTCTACCGCCACGTCCTTTTCGTAGGCTCCGCTGGGACTGTGGTGATTTTCATACCAGCCAATTTGCACCAGCGCCACAGGAATCGACAGGTCTTTGCCGGGGTAAATCTGCGACCCATCAACGGCAAAGGTGGTGACATTCAGCAGGCGATCGCGGGCCCAGGCCAAGCTCTGTTCTCGGTTGTCCCACTGGAGTTGGCAGGGCAACACGCACTGCGGCGCATGGGCCAGGCTCTCGATCGGTCGTGCGCCCAAGTCATCGCCCGGATATTGAGCCAGCAAGTGCGATCGCCCCTCGTCGGAAAGCTGAGAAAACTGGCGCAGCGCCGCCCGGTAGCTCTGCAATCGCTGCACTGCCGACTGATCAAACGCGGTAAATTGCTCCCGTCGAGCATCCAGCAGTTGCAAAATCTGGGAAGGCTTGAGCGTCATAGCGAACCTGCGGGGATTGAACTGAGTAATACCTAGATACTAGTCTCAAATCGCAACTTCAGGTCGCCACTTTAGCAGTCCCTCACGCCATTCAGGCTCGGCAAGGTTCAATGATTTCTAGTGAATTCAGTCTATGGAAGTTGATAGAAAATAATCCAAAACCCCAGAAATTCGTCGTAATTGCGTAGCGACTGATTAAAATCCTTCACTCCAAATACTGATACCTGCGTATTCCACGGAGAAAAGCTTGTCTGCAAAGAAAAAATCGTTGAAACTACGGAGTCCTAAAGATTAAAAAAATATAAAAAATAGGATCATTCAGGAATGTCTCTGCTCAGGTTCTCGGAACGCCCGCCGCAAAACCACGGACATGCAAAATCCAAAGAACCTTTTTTGTTTTAAGACCGCGCAACAGTTGCCAAATTTCACTGACATGGAACGCTGAGTCGTCCGCATATCCCCTCAGCCGTAGGTTCATCCAAACTTAGTCCAAGCCTAGATGGAGTCAAGACTCACATGATTGGTAGTACCGTGAATATTGCAGACGTGTTTCGCCTCGCGGAAGACCGGGGCTGCACCCTCCGCATCAGCATGATGGACAATCGCCTTCTGTACTGGGTCGAAAGTCGATACTTTATTGGTCGTCCCTACAGCCAGATGAACGATTTGGTGGAGTTTATTGAAACGCTGCCGCTGGTCATGCCCGGAGAAGCAGCCGCCAACTTCAGCCTTTAGCAGCAGAAGCGCTGGCGTTT
Organism: Thermoleptolyngbya sp. M55_K2018_002; assembly: GCF_015295965.1. Classification (NCBI taxonomy): domain Bacteria; kingdom Bacillati; phylum Cyanobacteriota; class Cyanophyceae; order Oculatellales; family Oculatellaceae; genus Thermoleptolyngbya; species Thermoleptolyngbya sp. M55_K2018_002. Next base: position 1,648 of record NZ_DVEA01000432.1, on the reverse strand, counting down.
CCGATGACTCGATCCAGAGTAGCGGTTCGGAATCGCAGCCTACAACTCGCTGTCGGTGTCGCTGTCGGTGTCGCTGTCGGTGTCGCTGTCGGTGTCGCTGTCGGTCTGAAGCTGTTGAAAAAGCTGCTGGACTTTTTCCCAGGCATCAGCAGCCGCTTCGGGCCGATAGTCGGGCCGGCGATCGCAGAAGAAGCCGTGCCCCGCACCGTCGTAGCGAAAGACGCGATGCGCGATGTAGTTTTCCTGGAGGGTCGATTCGATTTGATCTACCTGCTCTTGGGGAATGCTGGCATCCTCTTTGCCAAAGAATAGATAGATCGTGCCGTTGATATCCGGCGTGTAGCTGACGGTGGGAATGCCGTTGCCGGGACACCAGGTGGTGATGCCCGCCCCGTAGAAAGATGCAGTCGCCACGACTTCTGGCAGCGTCGCCGCCAGATACGCCACATGCCCGCCAAAGCAAAAGCCGATGCAGCCAACACCGCCGGGCTTGACCTGGGGCAGCGTGTGCAAAAAGGCGATCGCCGCCTGGATATCACTCAACAGGTCTTCTCGCCTCGTCTGCTCTTTGTAAACCCGTCCCTGCTTCACGTCTTCTGGCGTGTAGCCCGCCTCGAACCCCGGCGCAAGTCGCTGATAAATGGCAGGGGCGATCGCCACATAGCCCAGCCCTGCAACGCGCTCTGTCACGTCGCGGATATGCTCATTCACCCCAAAAATCTCCTGAATCACCACCACCGCCGGAAACGACCCATCGCCCGCAGGCATCGCCAGATAAGCATCAATTTGCAAATCGCCGTTGGGAATCTGCACCCATTGCGTCGGGTTAGAGAGGAGTGGTGTCTGGGGGGGCATGGTGAGTCAACCTGATGATGAATTGGGGCTTAATTTCGGATTGGGACTTGAATCAATCTTCAGGACAGCTTTATCCTAATTCTCCAGCTTACTATAGACGATATATCCCCTCAAAACTTCCCATACAGAAGAAGACCAATAGGACAAAAAGCTCCTCAGCAAGACAATCTCAATAAATAGCAAAACAACACCCAAAAATAAGAAAATTGAGAGTTCCATCCTCTTGGAAAACTTTCGGGTAAACGCCTTTGTTGCAGATAGGGCAAAAATGGGAAAGCAGATGAGAAGGCTCCTAGACATCGTACTCATAGCCATCATCTTTTCAGCGATTTCGGCGGTTTTAGGCAGCTTTTCATAGACAATGAGCGATGTATATCGATAGTAGTCAACATCACCCAGGGGAGTAATTTCCAGGCTGTTGTCAATCAGCGCTCGAACCGTTTTTATATCTGGAAAGTCTCTAATAATCCCCTCTAGGACTCCCTCTCCGAACAGGTAGCACAGTGGATAGATGACCGCTCCTGAGAGCCGATGAACGATGATGCCCAACACGTAGGACAGAACAAAAAAAGGGTCAGCATTCCAAGGCCAATCTTGTCATTATCCAGACTTAAGGATTCTGGTGAGAATAGAAACAGCAGAGAAATGCCGATTAAAAATCCTGGAATGACATAGACCAGTGTGTCGAATAGATTGGACGATAAAATGCTGTTCACGTCGCTTTGCTGGTTTAACTTGTAAGGCTTCAGGTGAAAGTATAGCGATGGCTTTCGACGATTTTCTAAATCGTAAC
>NZ_DVEA01000083.1:0-3026 GCF_015295965.1 Thermoleptolyngbya sp. M55_K2018_002 | reverse complement strand
CCAGCAGCGCCACCGCCGTTGTCGCCAGCAGCACCGCCAGCAGCGGCCCCGGAGCCGTGCGCCACCGCCGCTGGATGCCAAACAAAAACGCCAGCACCAGCAGCGACAGGAGAAACGTGGGTCGATGAATCTGGTCAAGCTGGCTGAAAAATTCGCCAAACTGGCCAAACACGTTGTCCGACTGGATGGCCACGCCGCTGATTTTGCCCAACTGTCCGCCGATCATGATCAGCGCCACGCCGGCCATGTAGCCAATCAAAATCGGCTTGGAGAGCAGGTTGGCCAAAAAGCCCAGCCGCAGCAGCGAACCCGCTATGCACACCAGCCCCACCAGCAGCGCCAGCAGTGCCGCCAGGGTGGGATAGCTCTGGGGCGAGCTGGCTAATAGAGGGGCGATCGCCGCTGCGGTCATTACGGCAGTTGTGGATTCCGGCCCGACGGAAAGCTGGGGCGACGACCCCAAAACGGCGTAAATCAGCATGGGCGGCAAAATGGCCCACAGCCCCGCCACTGGCCCCACGCCCGCCAGTTCGCCATAGGCCATGCACTGGGGAATCAGGTAGGCTGCCACTGTTGCCCCCGCCAGCACATCGCCCCGCAGCCAGTCGCGGCGATAGGTCCGCAGCCGATGCAGCCCCGGCATTGGCAGGCGATTCGGTTTCAGCAGGTTTGACTTGACGGCCACGGCAGTTCCTCGGTTTGCGACGGGTTAAGAAGAGATTAAGTCGCACCCTCTAGCCTAACGAAAAGGTGTCTCGGAATACCGTTATTCGCCGTTTTAGTAACCCTTCTCAGTAAACCTTTTCAAAATAATGGGTGTCTGGCATGTCGCGGCGCTGCCCCAGATCGACCCAGCCGCGCTTTTGGTAGAAGGCGATCGCCGGCAGATTGGTCGGACTGGCGCTGAGGCGGGCCCGGCCATAGCCGTGCTGCCCAAAGAACTGAGTCGCGTATTCATCCAGCCGCGCTCCCAGCCCTTGTCCCCGATATTCTGGAGCCAGATAAAACAAATTCACATAGCCCACGCTGGCATCGCGCTTCCAGCAGCCTAGCTCGATTTGCCCAATAATTTGCCCGGTTTTCCACAAATGCACGCAGCCGTTGGGCAACTCCGCAATCCGCTGCTCCAGCCACCGCAAATACTGCACGGCCCCGGCTCCATTTGGCTCGTAAAACCGCTCCGCCGACCCAAAGCTGCATACAAATGCATCCGCCCTGAACTGCACACACACCTGATGGTGTTTCGCCAGATCAATGGGCTTGAACTCGAAGGCAGCGTCGGAAGAGGACATGTTGCAGAGGACAGTTTGCAGAGGTCAGTTTGCAGAGGTCAGACATTTTATTGAGCGTCTTGGGCGAAAGAAGGGCGATCGCCCCTTTAGAAACCTGAATTGCAGCGCAGGATTCCCGCTGCGTTGCACAAGCATTTCATGAGCATTTCATGAGCATCGCAGAATACTTAGCCAGCGGTATTTACCCCCACGCAATTCCTCAATTTTATTCCAGGTGTAGATTAGCAAGGCAGATTAGCGGTGGGGGGCTGGGGGGCTTGCTGCGTCAGTCCTGCTTCAGAATCCGTTTGGCTGGCTTCCCAACTCAGCAAGGCCGACTTGCGCGACAGCCCCCAGCGATAGCCGCCTAGCTCGCCCGACTCGCGGATGACGCGGTGGCAGGGAATCAGCAGCGCTACGGGGTTGCTGCCGATGGCGTTGCCGACGGCGCGGCTGGCGGTGGGGTGACCGAGGTGCTGGGCGATTTGCCGATAGGTGGCCAGGCTGCCAGGGGGAAGCTGGAGCAGCGATCGCCACACCTGAATTTGAAAATTGGTGCCCTTGACCCACAGGCTGATGGGCTTGGGGTTGTCGAGCGGGTTCAAGAGGCGATCGCCCACAGTCTGGGTCGCGGTCGGGTCGTGGCGCAGCGCGGCGTTCGGCCAAAGTCGTCGCAGTTCCGCTTCCCCAGCGGACTCGGCAGCGTCCAACCCATCCAAAAAAAGCAGATTGCACAGGCCCCGTGGGGTCATCGCCACCAGCGCCCGTCCAAACCGCGTCGGGTGAACGCCGTAGACGATTTCCAGTCCTGCGCCGCCGGCCTTATATTCTCCGGGCGACATGGCTTCCAGCGACACAAACAGGTCATGCAGCCGCCCCGGACTCGACAGCCCCACTTCCAGGCTCAAGTCCAGCAGGTTCGCGGTTTCTGCAATTTTGGACTTGGCATACTCCAGCGTTAGATATTGCAAAAAGCGTTTGGGGCTGATGCCTGCCCAGCGAGTAAATAGCCGCTGCACATGGGATTCGCTGAGGTGGAGATGCTGGGCTACGGCGGCCAGGTCGGGCTGTTCGACCCGGTGCGCTCGCAAAAAGGCGATCGCCGCTGCAATGCGCTGATAGTCGTCCAGATTGTCTCCTGCGACCGATCCAGCGACTGGGATTTGATGGGGTTGGCGCGTGTTCATTGCCGAGAATTTGCCAAAAACTTGACTAACTTAGCTCAATCTAGCGATCGCCCTTGGAAAAACTCCACCCGATTTTTGCAATCCTGCGCTGAAAGTCCCAAAAAACACCGAGTAATCGCATTTTCTCGGAATTCCCTCCGTAGATTCCGTCAGGCACTTGTTTTCCTGCCTCAGCTAGCCTCGGATTAGCTGTTGCAATCGTTTCAGGACTCCTGCTGTTTTGAAACTGCTGCTTCAGGGTTGCTATCTTCACAAAGTTCTATGCGTTTTTCCCAGCTTCATCAACCGCTCCGCTGGTTTGCACTGACCGTTTTTTCCGCCGCATCGATCGCCCTGGTCTCGCCACCCCGCGAATGGGCTGCCACCGCCCAAACCGCCAGCCAGTCCGTGAGTCCAGAGATGGCCCAGGCTATGCTGCAACAGGCCGTGTGCCTCAACAACTGGAGTCAGGCGATTTACGCGGTGAACCTGCTGATCGGATCGCCCAGCACCGCGCCCGCCTTGCGAGAGCAATGGGTTCGCTATCGTCGGCAGCTTCAGGAATACCAGACCCTACGTAGCAGCTTTG
>NZ_DVEA01000212.1:0-3029 GCF_015295965.1 Thermoleptolyngbya sp. M55_K2018_002 | reverse complement strand
CGATTTGGATGTTCATCCATGACTACAATCGCCGTGTCAGAGAGAAGCTAGCAGAACAGGAAGAGGTTGGCTTTTCCTCCGTCCTTTACTAAAAGGCACTACCCAAAATTTAACCAAAATGGACAAAAGTGGCCTAACAGCGTCCGACCCTAGGAACTCGCCAAGGCTCTGAATCACTTTGTTGATGAGGGATACAACCCTTGACCTGTATGCGTTCGAGAGAATGGAGAGTAGGGAACTCGAATCCCTGGCCTCTGCGGTGCGATCGCAGCGCTCTACCAACTGAGCTAACTCCCCGATGGGCATCATTCGTATTGACGCTTCGCTATTTTAGCAGGGAAGCAGGGAGGTGAGGATCTCCTCAAAAAATCTGCCGCTTGAATGCGGAGGGCGATCGCCCCGGTTTCAGTCCCCCTTGCTGCTAGCGGGACGCATCCAGCAGATTGGGAATCCCTTCACAGCCACCGGGAATCGTAGCGCGGGTTTTTTCGCCGCCCCAAGCGCAGCAATACCATCGCAATTCCTCAGACATGCGGGTGGCATTGGTGAAATCGGCATCTTCGATCACTGCCCCCGTGTAGGCTCCCGTCGCGTAATCGGGTGGGTGCGTGCGGCTGCGGGGGGTGGCAGTTTTGGCAGAGCCGTAGAAGAATCGAGTGCTTTGCAAGTCTGCTCCTGCCAAACTCGCTTCGCAGAGAATGGTTCGAGAAAAGTTTGCCTTCACTAGGTCACAATCGCTGAGGTTGGCGCGGATTAGGTTTGCGTCGCTGAGATCAGTCCAGCGCAGGTCAGTGCCCGCCAGATTCGCACCCGCCAGCATCACCCCCAAATCAATCACGCGCACGCCAAAGGTGCGGTCTTCTTCGTAGCCGCCTGCCCCGTCCAGGATGGCGCGGCCCAGCAGGCGATCGCGCTTTAACGGGGTCAACAGGCGCGATCGCGATAGAAACCGAATCACCTTGGCTTTGCCGCCCGCATCAACGCTGCTGAGAATCGCGGCGGTTCGTCCAGCAGCGATCGCCCGCTCCTGGGGCCAATCTTCCAGCAACCCTTCAGAGTCCAGCACCAGTTCAGAGATGCCCTGAAAGTAGGAGTCGATAGTCTGCTGCTGGGTGATTAGGTTTTGCTGAATCGTCAGGTCTTTGGAAATCACATACTGCCGCCAGGCCACATAGACCGCAATCACAGCGATTAAGATCTGCCCGATCGCTCCAAAAACCTCGCCCAGCGCACCCACGGCATCCCAATCCAACTGCGCCGCCCAGGCACTCATCCAGGTTCCCAGAGGGCTAAACCGCACTAGCCCGACCAGCCCAACACTCAGCCCCACTAGGGCGATCGCCAACACCTGCTGTCGAGCCGACAGCATTTCTCGAAAGGCCGCATAGAGATCTTCCCAAACCACCTGCACCGACAGCAGCAGCGCCACTAGCGACCCCACAATGCCCAGCCAGCCCAGGTTAAAGACGAGTCCCACCAGCGTTACGGCGATCGCCACAGCCAGCGCGATTAGCACAGGCTTTTGCTGTCCGGCGGGCAGCGCTTCTAGCTCCTCAGCCCGCATAGGGGCATATTGATTGCCCCGGTCAACTGTGATTAGCCCGCGCTCTCTGGGACTGGCCAGCCGTGTGACCGGGCGGGGGAGCTTGGCCACCTCGTCTTCATCATTGCTGGCAGCAGAAGCAAGAGAAACCGTCAAATCAGGCGCAGCATCGGACGATAGAGGACGCTCTGGCGGGCGCGGCGGTGAGTTGGGGTCGGGCATCGGGGACATCGGAGACATCAGGGCGATCGCAGCTAAAACTTACCGCAGATTCTAGACGCAAACACCAGGGCACGGCGTATCGCTCGCGCTAAAACCGCTCTGGAGGCAGCGCCAAGAGTCTGCCAGAACTGGATGGGCGATCGCTACAGCCCCGGCGGCGCAACAGATTCCGGCGCTTCCCGTTGCACTCGCCCCTGCTGCACGGCACTATGGAGCAGTTGTAGCGCTTTCAGGTCTACTTCGCTCTGCAACTGGCTATTCAGCAGTTGGCGAATCAAGCCTTCGGATTCGACACTCAAGCAGCCAGTCTGGAGCGCGGAGCGGACGAGCCGATCAATCATAGAACCACGGTTAGCCATGACGAGTTCTGGGTAGCTGAGTATGGGGACTTGGGGGACTCTGAGCGCAACCTGACGTGAAATTTGACATGAAGTTTGACAATGGCTTGAGCACAATGACCCAAGCGACCCGTCTGAAAGACCTATCTAAGCAATGGGTCTAAGCGCAACTGCACTGGTGCATGACTGGTGCATGACTGGTGCATTTCACCAAAATCTTTAGAAGTCGGAAAATCTATTCTTAAGTATTTAATGTTAAGCACTTCCGTATTTCCTGGCTTGACGGCGATCGCTCCTAACCCGTGATGCTAAACGCAGACTATGGGTGATATTGATCACAGACAAAATTCGTTAAGTTTCCGCTTCTTTCGATACACTGTGGGTACTCTTGTTCGATGAGACAAGCGATCTGCTAAACCGAGCTTCGGTCGGCGCGGCGGGCGGTTATTTGGTTGAACCCTCAAAGATGTTTTGAAATGGCTATGGACTTGGATACCTTCTCTCAACCGTCTGTACTGCAACTGGCGCGGGCCGGAGATTTTCGGGCGATCGCCTACTGGTTGAACACCTACCTTGTGCCGCAAAATATCTACGCCCGTGTTGCGCTGGATCGGCCCGGCTGGCTACTGGTGATGGTGGAGTTTTTCCGAGAGCCAGAGCGCGATCGCCTCAATCGCTTCATTTGCAGCCGCCTCGTCCGGCTCAACTCCAATTTGATCGAGGGGGTGCGCGTGCTGGGGCGCGTCATGGGGTCTGCCGATATCCGCTGGGATCAGTCCTTTCGGCTGGCCGCTGCGCCCGCGCCAAATCCTGCCCCCCCTCTGGCAAGTGCGCCGCGCCGCAGGACTCAGCGACAACCGATGGGGCGATCGCGACGCCGCACATCTTCTTCGCGCCGCCGAACCCTTGCCCCAGTGCAGCCTGAC
>NZ_DVEA01000331.1:0-17370 GCF_015295965.1 Thermoleptolyngbya sp. M55_K2018_002 | reverse complement strand
GGATAATCCCCCAAGGCTGTTGGCTCGGCAAGCCCCTGCAATCTTGAAAAGGGAAAAGAGACGCTGAAAAGATTAAAGGCACTGAGCATAAAAAAGCGCTGCTGCGAGCAAACTCGAAACAGCGCCGATGGGTTTCTGTATGTGGAGATAGTATGTGGAGATAGAGGGCGATCGCCCGCCGCACCAAACCTTTCTGGTTAAATCTCCGCCACTAAATCTCCGCCACTAAATCTCCGCCACGGCCCGCTCAATCAGGCGACGAGCCAGCGTTTGCGTACCCGTGTGAGAGTAGTATTTCACCGCAATATCCAAAAACGCGCCCAGATAGTCGAGCTTATCCTTCGACACATCCGCCACCTGCACCAGCCGATCCACAATCCCTTCCTGGGTCAGACCGTTTTGAGTCACCAAATCACCCATCCAGCCCTTCACCGACTCAAAGCTCTGGCCAATAAAATTCAGTTTCTCTTCTGAGTTTCCACCCGGAATCAGTTCATTCACACCCTTAAAGGTCTGGTTTTGCTCCAGTTCCTTCGGCGAGAGTCCGTTGATATAGGTTCCTACCTTCTGGATAAAGTTGGGCCCTAGCGGCACCAGCCCATCAAACGACACCAGCGCCGCCATCCGCAGCAGGGCCTCGCCGCCATAGTCACCTAGCGCCGCCAAAAAGTCGCCTAGGCTGTCACCCGGAATGCCGTTGATCTGGCAAAAGGCGACCACCTCCGTCACCAGCTTCACGGCCAGGTCAATGCTCTGTGCCTGTTCTGGCTTGGGCGCGAGGTGCTTGAGCAGTCCTAAAAAGGAAATATCCTGCCCAACGCGATTCGCTAGCGCCGCCGCCCCCAGCGCACTGGAGGCACTGTCCACCGTGTTGTAAAGCCACAGCGCCTTTTGATAGCCCTGCGACTTGTCGTTATAAAGCTGGACAGCCCGTTCGCCAATCGCCTGAATCATGGCGGGATCGGTTTCCATCGTCACTGCTTTGATCGTGTTATCAAAGCCGACCAGGTTTTCCCAGTGACCCGGCACCACAAAGTCCAGAGATTTGAGGGCGCGGACGGTCAACCCGGTGGTGGGCAGATCATCCACGATTTCATAAATCGGTTTACTCATGGTCAGCGCTCCATTACTTCAGCTTGGATAGGCCAATCAGGTCAAATTTTTGAATCCAGGCGCGGCGATTTTCTTTGGTGAATTCTGGATCGCGGCTGAGGACCTTGACCTGATAGCGATCTGCCACGAGGATGCCAGTCTGGGTGTTGCCGATTTCCAGGACGGGGTAGCCCGCCAGTTTGTCGGTGGCGCTGTCATACTTTTTGGCGGCAGTCGGCAGGCTAATGGTGTCAGAAATCGACAGCAGCGCCACGTCCTTTGCGTCTTTCTTCAGCTTGGCTTCGGAAAACCCTTTTTTCTCTTGAGAAAAGACAACGGTATAGCCCTGACCAGAACTCGGGAAGAACTTGTTAAAGCTGCTGCCTTGTTCGGCATCTTTGGCAACGGCTCTGGCTCCGCGCTGGGTAGATTCTTTCTGCGCCTGGGCATAGGGCGAGTTGTCTACTTTGCTACAGGCCGTAGCGCCAGACAACAGCAGAACAGATAGCAATAAAGCAGCCAGTGCCTTACGCCAATTAAAACGGATCATCCTACTCTCCTTTGCAACACGGTTGAAGGTGGCTGGGTCTTACAGGCGATCGCCGCTGGGGTGCGAGGTAGACAGGTCGTGAACCTTGTCTAGCGTGGGGTTAAACCAGAATCCAGAAAGGAGCCGTCTGGTCAAGCCACAACTCGTCTAAAACACCCTGTTCTGAGGCTTTTTGCGGCGTTCAGGACATAGCATACCGTTTGTGGTTCCCTTTTCTCTGTATCTATTCCGAACGCTTGGTTAGGTTTTGTAAATCTCTGGGGTTTGCGGCGGGCGATTTTTCTTTGCATTCTTCTTTGCAGGGAAAGGCAGGAAACCGGGTGTGATACGCTCTGGATTGCACAGAATTTCGCAAAAAATCCCACGAAAACGCTCTCGGCAGCGTGCGGATAAATCGTGCGGAATCTCACCAGCAGCATTTCAGCGGCATCTCAGCTTCTCAAGGGTTTAGCAGCAGGGCTATGGCACACCACACCAGTCTGGGGCAGGCGGCACAGTTCAGCACGGGGCAGCGGAGATGGCGACCCCGAAACCGTCTCCAGACCAGACTATTGCCCCTGGCCTGCGGGCTGACGCTGGGCCTATCGACCTGGTTTGCCCGCCCCGCCCACAGCGCCGAGCGCGTCATTGTCAATCTGGGTAATTTTGAAATTTCCCTGGCGGTGGACGACCTGGAAACCTACGCCACCACAGGCGAGGTGCGGGGCGGGCTGAAGCTCTATTCGCGGTTTTTGAGCGAAACGGGCATGGCGGAACTGCGCCAGTTTCTCCAGCGGCGGTTTGACGTTGATCCGGTGGTGATTTCCCAGTTGCTCTATTCCTCTTTGGGCGAGGAAACCCTACGGCGACTGGGAGCAGTCGTGCGAACCGACACGCGACAAAACGGCTTTTCCGCGATTCGGGCAGCGGCGATTTTGGCGGCGAGTGAGCCGGAGGGACTGTCTATCATCGGCTGGCTGCGGCAATATCCGTCCTACAGCATCCGCCTGAATGCCCAGCAGTTGCTCGAACTGCGGCAGCAGTTTTCCACCCAGATCGACTATCGAGATGCCGTGGTGCGGGCAATTAACGAAGAAGCAGAAAAAGAAGCGGCCGCGTCGCCCCTGCCCGCAATCACCGGATTGCCCGATCCGGGGGAGTTGGGTTCCTACCGCGTCATTTCGCGCACGCTGGAGTTTAGCCGCGATCGCCGCACCCTCTTGGGCGATCGCATCCCTCGTCCGTTTCGCGTGCTGCTGCGGCTGCCCGACGGGTTGACCCAGCCCGCGCCCGTCGTCGTCATTTCCCACGGGCTGGGGTCTACGCCCGAAGCCTTTGCCTACCTGGGCGACCACTTCGCGTCCCACGGCTTTGTCGCCATTCTGCCGCAGCATATCGGCAGCGACGAGAGCCGCCGCACCAGCGCCCTGGCAGGTGTGCTGACCAGCCCCGTGACACCTGTGGAATTTGTCGATCGCCCGCTGGATATCAGCTACGTGCTGGATACCCTGGGCGAACTGGCAGACACCGACCCAGGGCTGGCTGGACGCATGGACTTGCAGCGAGTCGCTGTGCTGGGGCATTCCTTTGGCGGCTACACGGCGCTGGCGCTGGCGGGTGCAAGCTTGAACACGGGCGACCTGTTTCAGCAGGAATGTGCCCGGCCGCAGGCGCGACTGGATGTGTCGCTCGTGCTGCAATGTGCGGCCAGCCGCCTGCCGCCCTATACCTACACGCTGCGCGACCCGCGAGTCCAGGCGGCGATCGCCGTCAGCCCGCTGACCTATCCCGTCTTTGGCCCCGAAGGGCTGGGGCAAATCCAAGTGCCCGTGATGATGATGAGCGGCAGCAACGATTTCATCGCCTCAGCGGTGCAGCAGCAGATTCATCCTTTCCTCTGGCTCAACACGCCGGCAAAGTACCTGGCCATCATGGTGCCCAGTAGCCACACCTTTGCCGACAACACGCCCTCCTCTGGGGCGACGCTAGACACCGTGAGCCTGCTGCTCTCTGGGCCGTCGCCGCGCCTAGGGCAGGAGTATGTGCGCGAGATGAGCCTGGCCTTTTTGCAGCGGCATTTGAACAATCAGCCCGCCTATGAGGTGTTTCTGAGCGCCGCCTATGCCAAGTCGATCAGCGAGGAGCCGCTAGACTTGCGACTGGTGCGATCGCTCTCCCAAGAGCAACTGGAACAAGCCTTTGGCAGACGGCCGCCGATTCCCTTTGTGCCGGAGGTGACGACCCGCTTACCGGGCGATCGCCCTGGGTCGGTGCTGCGGGCGATCGCCGAATCGGGGGTGCTGCGGGCCGCCGTACAGCCCGACTCGCCGCCCTTCGGCACGGTCAACGCCGCAGGGAGCCTGTCGGGCTATTGCGTCGATTTGCTCAACGGCCTCACCCAGCAACTCCAGGCGCAACTGGGCCGCCCGATCCGCCTCGACCTCAGCGCCGCCGAAGTGTCGAACCGCTTTAGCCTGGTGCAAGCGGGCACCGTACAAATCGAGTGTGGGCCCAACACGCTGCGATCCGATATTGAGGGAGTGCTGTTTTCTGCGCCCTTTTTCCTGACGGGGGTACAGCTTTTGGCTGCGGCCGACACCGCCGAACAGTTCAACGCGCTGGGCACGCTGACCGGAGCCAGAATCGGTGTCCTGCGCGACACCTTGACCGAGCAGGTGATTCAGCAGCGATATCCGACGGCACAAATTGTGACACTGCGGGGCGAAACGGCTCGTACAGCAGGCTTTCAGGCGTTACGAAGTGGCGCAATTGACCTGTTTGCAGGCGACGGCGTGCTGCTGCTGGGCGAGGCGCTACAAAGCAATGCTTCTCTGAGCGAGGCGGGCTACACGCTGCTGCCGCCAGAGCCGCTGTCCTGCGACCCCTATGGAATGTTATTGCCCGCCACCGACTCCACCTGGCGCAACACAGTGAATCAGTTCCTGACTAGCCAGGCCGTGCGGCAGATGGGCGATCGCTGGTTTACGCAAGACCTGCGCCCTTACCTGTTCCTGACGCTCGATCGCTGCGTTGCAGAGTAGCGGTTGCAAGACTTTAACTGTGTCTTTATGCCGACACCAGCGCCGTATGCCGCACCGGAATCCGCATCACAAACGTTGTGCCCCGACCCGGCGTAGATTCACAGTGCATTCGTCCCTTGTGCTTATCCACCACAATTTGATAGCTAATCGACAACCCCAACCCTGTTCCTTTGCCAACGGGTTTAGTGGTGAAAAAGGGATCAAATAAGCGCGATCGCACGGTTTCTGGAATGCCCGTTCCATTATCCGAAATCATAACTTCTGCCCAATCTGAATCGATTAATTGAGTTTTGATTTGAATAACGTTCGGATGCTCAGAAATCTCTTGAAAAGATCGCGCTTGATTGACTTCCTCTAGTGCATCAATTGAATTAGTAATCAGGTTCATAAACACCTGATTAAGCTGTCCTGGATAACATTCCACCATCGGTAAATCGCCATATTCCTTAATCACCTGAATCTCTGGACGATCTGCCTTGGGTTTGAGGCGATGCTGCAAAATCAGCAGCGTATTATCAATCCCTTCATGGATATCTGCTGGCTTAAATTCAGCTTCATTTAAGCGCGAGAAATTGCGAAGCGACAGCACGATTTCACGAATACGCCCTGTGCCAATCCGCATTGATTGCAGAATTTTCTGTAAATCTTCTGCCAAAAACGCTAGATCAATTTCTTCCAGCGTCTCTTGCAGCGCTGCCGGGGGATCGGGGATGACTTTCTCGTAGGCCTGGACTAATCTGATCAGGTCTTGGGTGTAGGTATTGAGATGTTCTAAGTTGCCGTGAATAAAGTTCACTGGGTTATTGATTTCATGGGCAACGCCCGCAACTAGTTGACCCAGGCTAGACATTTTTTCACTCTGCACCATTTGAGTTTGGGTGCGATGCAATTCTTCCAACAGTTGCTTAAGATGATCGTTCTTTTCCTGAAGTTCTTGTGTGCGGAGGAGGACCTTTTGCTCAAGGGATTGGCTATAGGCTTCTAGCTTTTCATTGGCGGCTTGCTGCTGCTGCAAAAGCTGATTGACAAAGGCAATCAGTTGATTAAAAGATTGGGCGAGGCTGCCGATTTCATCATTGCTGGAAACCGAGGCTTGCAGATCAAATTTTGCATCTTGAATCGACAGTTGAGCAACGTCAGTTAGCTCCTGAACCGGACGGGCGATCGCCCGACTAGTGATAATGCCCAGTGCAATGGCGATCGCCGTAGATAGCACAATGCCCGATATGATCGCATGAAACCGAAATGCATCTGCCTGATCGAGATGCTGGTAGGCCAGGGTTTTCTGATTTTCCGCGACCCACTGTATCTGCACCAGCCGCTCCGACAGCTTTTCAAAGCGAAGCCGCATCCGAACGGCCTCTGCGTCTGTCAGGCTTGCTAAGATCAGTTGCTGGGCAGGGCCAGCCGTCTCCCGTGTTAGTTCCTGCGGGTTAATCCGTTTCCACAGTGCAGCAATATGCTGGCGGTAGCCCTCAATGGTGGAATCGTAGCTTTGGACTAGTGTTTCTAACGTTTCTACATCCAGATTTTCCTGGGAAGTGTCCAGGTTAATAAACGAGTCTAATTCTGCCAGCAGGGCCTTAGCCTGATTAAAATCATTCGTAAACTTACTCATCTCATACTGAAACCAGATTGGCTCTTGCAGCACCACCAGCAAGCGTTGAGGATGAGATTGGAGAGATAGCGATAGCAGCGACAGCTTATTCAACGTGTTTTGCTGAATCTTAGCAACCTCCAGGGCTTCTTGTGCCTTCTGCTGGGCATGACTGCCGATTGCTAACCCCAGCAGCGCCCCCAGCGCGGCAATACTAATCGCCACGCCATAGCCATAGCCAATCTTTTTGGAAATACTTTGGCGAGAATCAAGCCAAGCATCCACACCTGCACCTATCTTTGTAATAAAAGCCATACTGATAAGCGTCCGATCTTAAAGCAATCAAGAGCCGATGAAACCTAAATTACACAACCTAAAAATCACCCCAAAATGACATTGAGCTGTCATCAACCACCTGGCTTGATCAGCGCAATTAAAGAATTAAACGGTCTAGAGAGTCGAAAAAATTAGAGGAATTTGTCCTGGCCAATAGCGCGATAGGCTTCTCGAATCATTTCGTAGTCCGCATCATTTGCCACAGAAAACTGACTATCTTCTGGAAAGCGGACTGTCAGGCTTTCCACCGAGCGAATTCCTTGAAGCAACTTGTTTTGTCCCCGCAACATCCGAGCCTGAATCTCTGCTCCAACTGCCGAGCTAAACGCACTACTTAAAACGAACACATCACCTGGCAGTAGATCACCCCGCGCCACAATTGGATAGTCTTGCTCAGATGCATTCAGCGCTTTTAGGATAGCTCTATATCGAGGATTTCCACTGACAAAGGCATCCACTTTCCCAAGGCGTAGTGATTCCAAGTCATTTTCCCCAGTCATGACCGCTTTGTAGTCTACTTGAGGAGTTAATCCTGCATCCAACAGCATTTTCGTGCCAGCCAAATGGGAGGCTGTAGAGCCAACTTTCCACATATCAACGGTTTTTCCCTTCAGATCCGCCAAGGATTGAATCCCACTATCGGCACGAACCACCAGGACTGCGTAATAGTTGGAGCGAATCAAGCTGACCAGTGGTGTGGCTTGAGTGCGAGCGTGGATGGTGACATATTCAGATGGGCCGGCCCAAACCAAATCCAGTTGATTGGCTTGCAATGCAGAAGCGGCCATCAGCAAGTCATCTACAGGAAAAAACTCAACAGAAGTTTCTAAAACTTCCTCTAGAGCAGTCCGAAATGGCTCGTACTTTTCGTTTAATTCATCGATGCCTTGAACATCTGTAATCGCCAATCTCAGTCTCTCAGGTAGCCGAACAGTAGCTGTGCGAGAGGCTGTGGAGCTTGCGCCACAACCAGCCGCAAAGAGGCAGGAATACCATAGGAAGTTGCGTCGTTTCATGACATTTTGGAGACAGGACTAAGCTGAGTGAACTCAAACTAGAGTTCCCGCTCAACATAAGAA
Organism: Thermoleptolyngbya sp. M55_K2018_002; assembly: GCF_015295965.1. NCBI lineage: Bacteria > Bacillati > Cyanobacteriota > Cyanophyceae > Oculatellales > Oculatellaceae > Thermoleptolyngbya > Thermoleptolyngbya sp. M55_K2018_002. The sequence continues at coordinate 9,696 of NZ_DVEA01000331.1, read as the reverse complement.
GTCACCAAAAATTAATGATGATTTACCAAACTTATTAGATTACGCAACTCATGATGGTATGTCGCTTTGTATCGCTGCATTCTCCTCAGTCTGCTATCTTCTCTAGGTGCTGACCTTCTAATAAAAATGCGCCGCGTCCAAACCTCACACCCCAATACCCACCCGGTCGGCGATCCAGCACGATGCCTTCTTCACCAACCTGAATCAGGTCAGGTGGACGCAGCATGGGCATCGGCTCTGCGGTTTTGAGATAGGCAGGCAGGGCGATCGCCCGCACCCGATCGCCCACCTGAAACACCTTCTCCTCTGTTCCATCCAGTTCTGCCATTGCTTCACCCTCGTTCAGGGAACTTGCCAGATTTTTTCATGATACTGGCTCGGTTCCGCATAGGGATCGATCATTTCGCCATGATGATGATGCCCATGCGTATGGCCGTGGGGATGCCCGTGGGCGTGGCTGGGTTCATGGTCATGCGTAGGGTCATGCGTGTGATCCTGCGGATGGCTGGGTCTATGTGCATGATCTTGAGCATGATCTTGAGCATGATTTTGGGCATGTTCATGCGCGTGTCCGTGATCGTGCCCATGATCGTGCCCATGATCGTGCCCATGATTATGTCCATGCGCGTGTGCGTGTGCATGGTCATGCCCGTGGGCTGCGCCATTGCCGACAGCCGCCAGACGAAACTTGCACATTTCGCAATTCATCTGCACCTGCCCAAGCTGCGTTTCGATTTCGCGATCGCGCAATACAGAAAACAGCGTCCTGTGCAGCCCCATCTCTGGTAGGCAGACCATCGAGATATCGGGAAACTGGGCTTGCTGTTGGGCAGTGATCATGGCAATTTTCTTGACCAGCACGCCCGTAAACAAAAAGTAGGGCAGCACGATAATTCGCCTGGGCTGATACAGACGGGCGCGGCGGAAACCCTCTTCTAGCCGGGGATGGGTAATGCCGATAAAGCAGGTTTCGACGGTGTGATAGCCGCTGCCTTCCCAGAGAATTCTCGCCATTTTATAGACATCGCCGTTGGCATCGGGATCGCTGGCCCCGCGCCCCACAAACAGCAGCAGTGTGTCTTCCCGCGCAATGCCCTGGGGGTTCCACTGCGGCTGGTCGAGTTCTGCGAGGCGCGATCGCCACAGATCCAAAATTCCTGGCGTAATGCCAAAATGCCGCCCATAGTGAAACGTGACTTGGGGATGGCGCTGGCGGGCGCGATCCAGTTCATTGGTCACGTCGAACTTGTTGTGTCGCGCCGCAAACAGCAGCACAGGCAGCACCGAAAGGTCGGTATAGCCCTTGGCAACGCACTCGTCTACGCCCTGCTGAATCGATGGCTCCGTCAGTTCCAAAAAGCAGGGCACAACCGGACGCGAGAGATCCAACGCCTGATACGCCGCTGCAAAATCTAGCAAGCCCTGGCGACCATCGGCATCGCGGCTGCCGTGGCCCACCAGCAGCACCGGACGCTGCATCGGTAGCGGGGGAAGATCGATCTGGGGCGAATTTCCGAGGGCGATCGCCCCCTGCTCTGGCTCCAGAGGATACATCAGCGGCTGCGCTAGCGGCTCAGAGTTCGCAGCATCAGAGTTTGCAGCAATGGGGAAATTGGACTTTGAAGAAACGGGGTCAATAGAAAGGGTCATAAAAATCAAAACTCCGTTCCCGTGCGACGCGGGAGCTAGAGTGAAAAAGCAGCAGGCTGGCGTTCTGGCTGGGGAGCTTTGGATGATTTGGATGATTTGATGTTCACCCAATGAAACACGCTCCAGCTCCCATCACAGTTGCGGCACAGCGCCGGACTCTCACCGGACTTTCCCACCCTGCGGCTGTTCACATGTGCCTAGCCATCTTACCCCAGGCGGGGAGTCGTGGAATGGGGGAGAGGGGGATTGGAATGTGTCCCAGATTGGGAATGAGGGGATAATAAGAGGATCGCGGGATCGCGTCCTTCCCCGGATTGCGTTTTCAATTGCGTTTTTTTAGTGCGTTTTCAATTGCGTTTTCAATTGCGTTTTCCCAATGTCCTTTCGCAAGCGCATCGCCTTTTACCTCGAAGATATCGACACGCCTACCGGAAAGGCGCTCAACCTGCTGATTACCGGGCTGGTCCTGCTGTCGGTGGCGATTTTTGTCGCGCAGACCTATCCGCTGTCGGAGGAGTGGCGGACGGTTTTGGGGGCGCTGGATTTGGCGCTGCTGCTGCTGTTTTCGCTGGAATATTTGCTGCGGCTGTGGTGTGCGGAAGATCGACTCAAGTTTGTGTTCAGCCTCTTTGGGTTGATTGATTTGATGGCGATTTTGCCATTTTTCTTGGGCGCAGTGGATATTCGGTTTATCCGCATTTTCCGCTGGTTTCGGATTTTGCGGCTGGCGCGATTTTTTGAAGGGCGGACGGTGTTTGGCTATGTCACGACGGAAGACAGCGCCATTGTTGCCCGCATTTTGTTCACGCTGTTTTCTATCGTGTTTGTCTATTCTGGGCTGATCTATCAGGTCGAACATCCGGTCAACCCGGAGCAATTCAACACGTTTTTTGACGCGATTTATTTCTCGATTTCGACCATTTCAACGGCGGGCTTGGGGGATGTGGTGCCGATTACCGATGGCGGGCGATCGCTCACTATTTTGATGCTGTTGACCGGAATTTTGTTTATTCCCTGGCAGTTGGGCGACTTGATCAAGCAGTTGGTTAAAACGGGCACTCGTGTTGCCGTGCAATGCTCAAATTGCGACCTGTCGGTGCATGACCCGGATGCCTTGTTTTGCAAAAACTGTGGGACGCGGCTGCCTGCAAAGCCAGCGTTTTTTCCGGGAGAGAGTGATACAAATCCAACCCAAGTGGAGAACGTGATCAAGTAGACTAGGGGGCAGTTTTATTTCTGGTTTTCCAGAGCGTTCTTGGTTTGCGCCCGTCGGTGCCCCCAAGAGCGTGCAGGTTCTTGTGCTAGTTCTATCGTGAGGAGCAAAAAGCAATGCAGCAGCGAGGGGTCACAGTTTGGTTTACCGGGCTGAGCGGCGCGGGCAAGACGACGATTCGCATGGCGGTGGAAAAGGAATTGCGCGATTGCGGCTTGGCGGTAGAGGTGCTGGACGGCGACATCGTGCGCCAGCATCTCACCAAGGGGCTAGGCTTTAGCAAAGAAGACCGGGACGAAAACATCCGCCGCATTGGGTTTGTGGCACACCTGCTCAGCCGCAATGGCGTGATTGTGCTGGTGTCGGCGATTTCGCCCTATCGGGATGTGCGCGACGAAATGCGCGATCGCATCGGAGATTTCGTAGAAGTGTATGTCAACGCGCCGCTCAGCGTGTGCGAAGAGCGCGACGTGAAGGGCCTCTACAAAAAAGCACGGGCGGGCGAAATCAAGCAGTTCACAGGCATCGACGACCCCTACGAAGCGCCGCTGAATCCGGAAGTGGAATGCCGCACCGATCAAGAAACCCTCGAAGAGAGCGCCGCCAAGGTGCTGAATTTCCTGAAGCAGCAGGGATATCTGACCGGGCAGCCCGCGGCCTCGCTCAAACAGCAGTAAGGGGGCTAAGCAAGGGGACAGAAAGGGGACTAGAAAACCCTGAGCGACTGCGCTGCCTGAATTAGTCCTGGTACAGCCGCTGCGTCCCATCCCATCTCGGCACGGCGGCCCGTCAGCAGGATCATCCGCAGACTGTAGGACTGGGGAAACCCTTCGACCTCCAACCAGAGGCGATCGCTCTCCAGTTCACAGGCAATCCGCTCCTCTTCCATAAGTTCTGCCGCCATCTGGCTCATGGTTTCCGCCAGTTGCCCCGCCAGCCGACAAAAATCCTCCAGTTCCGCTGCGGTTAGCTCCAGCGCCCAGTCGTCGCCGCCAACGAGTCCAACAAATTCGGGCGCGTCTTCGTCCCAGCCGATTTGCCAGCCGGGGCCGCGTTTGAGGGTGCGAGGCATTAGGAGTGATATTGATTGTGGATTGGCGATTTTGGATTTTGGATTGGCGATTGAATGGCAGCCAAGAATCTGCGGGGCTTCTCGCAATTTCGTTTGTAGCTCCGCTTGTAGCAAGCCTCAAGCGTGCTGTCGGAATCGATGGGATGGGATGACGCAAGAAGAGGATAGGACTTGACGTGACCGATCTCTGGATCGCGTCATCCCTTTGCATTTCATGCCGCTTATTCCGCTACTCTAATCGGCTGAACCACCAGAATATTTGTGCCGTCTAGCCGCCCCATCACGCGCACGGGCGTATCCACGGGCAGGTGTAGCTGTCGCCAGGGCAAATCCAGGCACGCTTTCCAGCGAGTCCCTTCGTGCATGATCCAGCCCGTATAGCCGGGATAAATGGCTTCTTTCACAACGCCGTGGTCGCTGACGGGGCCCACGCCCAGTACGTCGGTGATGGGCAAAACCTCTTCTGGCAGCCAGGTGAGCGGGGCAGGCGTTGCCTCAATACCAGGAGCAGGCTTGGCTTCGGCGGAACTGGGGTCAGGGGTGGGGGCACTATATTCGGGGCTGGTGCGCTCTGGCGCGGTCGGCACAGTCGGCGCAGTCGGTACAGTCGGCGCAGGTGGCATAGGTGGTACAGTCGGCGCGGTCGCAGTCGGCACCGCAGACGTAGGAACCGCCGCTGGCTGGGGCGAGGGCGCAGGGAATGGAACAGCAGGCGGCGTGGGTTGGTCGGGCTGGGCTGCGGGTTGGCTCAGGTTTTGCATGGCGGTGGTTGATGGCGGTAGAGCATCCAAATGGGTAGAACTCGGAGTCCTCCATTCAGAATTCCCAGGAGTGGAACCCGGAATAGAAGCATCCCATAAAGTTTCCTCTGGGGAAATCTGTCGAGGATGGGAGAAAGCCTCGGCAAGGGGGAGGAGATGGGTTTCGGGCGGGGCTACGGCGAGGGGCGATCGCCCCCCAGGAGCCGCTTGTACGGGTTCTCGGAAGGGATGCTCCTGTTCTCTATATCGCCCCTCTCGCGCCAGATTATGCTGGGGAGACGGGCTGGGCAGCGCGGCTTCGGCTGGGTTCCCGAACCGCTGCCCCGACCAGGCGGCTTGCAGCCCCATCCCTGGCTCGCCCAGCAGACTGGCCCAACTCGGCGGCATCTCGGCCCGGTTTTGAAAAATCACGGGCAGCCAACTGGCACAGGGAAAATCGCGCTCCAGTTCTGCTAGACGCTGGCGGGCCTCCCGCACTGACAGATACAGCGGAGTGCCGCGAGAAAAGGCGCTGAGGAAGTATTTCAGAAATTCTTGGGCGATGCGATCTGGCACGGGTTCGCGCATGACGATGAGCTGGGGAATATGAAGCTGTCGCAGATCTTGCGCCAGGCCCAGCCCGTTGCAGGAGTTCAAAATTGCCAGCTTCAGGCCGCGCTGCACGGCTTTGTCGAGGCTGGCACGAAAGTCGGCGATCGCCAAACTGTCGGTCTGATTGATAAAAATCCGCCCGCGATCGCCCCTCTGTGCGCCCGCGCCCTCAACGCTTTCGCTATGCCCAGCGAAAAAGAGAATGTCCCAGGTTTGCTCAAACAGGCGATCGCTGATCTCTTGGCGCGACGGTTCTACCAGAAACCTCACCTCCGCCTGGGGCAAGCGTTCTAGCAAAGCGCGATCGGTGGCGACATCGATTCCGGCGCTGTTGCCCAAAATTGCCAAAATTCGCACTCGGTCGCTGGGCGGCACAGCCAGCACCGGACGAGTGCGCTGGGCAGCAGGCGAGCTAAAAGCCAGTTCAGTATTGGGGTAGCGCTCAAAAAAATCCCACAAGTGCCAGGGCAACTGCGCCAGCAGCGGATCGCGGGTGTGAACCAGCACGCGCACAGTGTCGTTGCGCTTGAGTTCGCAGAGCAAATCCTCTTTGATGGGGCGAAATTCCCTTGCGGCCAGCCAGTTCGACATTGCCCGCTGGAGATAGCTGGCCGCCGTGTGGCAGGCTTGGATGCACGACCAGACCGAACTGGTATAAGACACCTGTTTGGGGCGCAGGCGCGTCGGCACGGGCAACTGGAGATAGCAATACCGCCAGTAGTTGAAGTATTCCAGCAGGTGGGGCTGGGGCGGCAGCCGACCAGACGACTCTAGCTCAGGCTGCTTGCCGTCTTCGCCCACTTCCAGACCCACCTGCACGCCCGATGCCAGATCGCCGTCTAGTCTCAGCAGAACGAGTTTCGTCATGGCTATGCCTCCGGGGTAGGCGTAGGGGTTGGGGATTGGGGGCTAAGGGGAGTTCGGAAAGGCTCAAATCAGGAAGGTTTCGACGTGGCGATCGCCCCCCAAGCTAATCACCACATCAAACGCCTCACCCGTCTGGCCCTCAAACTGGAGCGTGGCTCGACCGCTGCGGCTGGGTTGGGCAAACATCGACTCATTGCCCTGCTGATCGACCACCCACAGTTGCAGGCCTGCGGGCAGATCGCCGCCATCGCGGGCCGCGCAGATAACAGACAAATCAAACACGTCGGGCTGCTGCGTTGGGCAGATCTGCACAATCAGCGCTACCCACTCCAGCCGTCGGTCAAAATGGCGCACCTCGACGAATTTGCCACGGGCGACGGGCCGCGGGCCGCCAGCGGATGAAGGGGCGGCATAGGGCGATGCGTCGCGGCAAATCGTGCCCAGATGTCCCTGATCCCAAATGTCTGCCAGCGGCAGCCAGGACGCATCGAACTGTCCATTGCGCCAGCTTGCCAGATGCGTGATCGAGCGGGCGGGGAGAGGGAAGGAATGTTGAGACGGGGGCTGGAGCGATCGCCGCAGGTGATATTCCAGCACATCGCGCGGCGACAGCACGGGAATGCCCGCGCCCTCAAACTGTTCTGGGCGATGGGTGATCAGTCCGTCCATGCGATAGTGCAAGGCGCAAGCGATTTCCTCTGCCGAGTCGTATTCAAAGGGCTGGCTATTAGCCCGCAGCCAGATATTGGCATCGCTCCGACACACCGTCAGCATCCGCATCAGCACCTCCGCAAGCGTCAGCGCGTGGCGAGCGTCGCGCTGGTTCATAATGATGCAGAGCCGCTGATAGCCCAGTTCGGTAATGCAGCCTTGGATCTGCCGCTGCTGCAAGCATTGCCACAAAAAGCTGGCATAGTCGGCGCTGATGCTCGGACGGCTTAAAATCAGATCCACCAGCAAGTCCGCGTCTAGCATATAGCACCGGGTGCAGAGCGGCTGCGGCAAGCGGTTGAAAGACATGGAACTCATGGAAATCTCTCCTGAGCATGACGTGAGTAGCGATGCAGACTATTCCAAAGGACTTGGCAAGCGGCTGGCATAGAGGCTTATCAAAGACTCAGCCCAATGACTCAGCTTTATGAATTAGCCTTGAGCCTTGGCCAAAACTCATCCGTAGGGCAGAGAAAACCAGGCGCGAGGGTCGGTCATCTTCTACAAGGCTGCTGCGTTGAACCGTCAAACCCAGGACACGGGCAGTGCGATCGCACGTCAGCAGTGGGGACTCCCTCGGCAAAGGGCATTTGATACTGAAAAGTGATAGCTTCTGACTGGATGGGTTGATGGTAGCATTATTTGCTTGTGTTTGGGGATGCTAGAGACAGCCGTTGAACGATTTGCTGAAGATTTGCTGAACTAAATGAACTTTTGGGACGGGTCGAGGACCCTGCTGAAGCTGCCGCTAGCTCTTGGAATGCGGGTGCTGATGCACCGCCTCTGGCGCAGCCTCCGGAGCCGGACTGCCCATCAGCCGCTGTGCGTCGCTGAGCGACAGCGCATCTGGCTCTGGAGTCGGGGGTAGTGGGGCGATCGCCCTTGGTTCTGCCCCTGGTTCTGCCGCTGCTTCTGCAACTGGTTCTGCGGCGGGCGGATGGGTCGGCGCAGGTGGTCGCATCAGGGCTTGCGCTTCCTCTAGCGATAGCAGCGGCGCAGCGGCCGTTGCCGGGTCTTCGATCAGGTCTTTGAGATTGCAATTCAGCGCGTCGCACAGGCGGATCAGCTTGACGATCCAATCCAGGCCGCCGCGGCCGCGTTCCCAATTGGCGATGGTGGTTTCTGTCACGCCGACTCGCTGCGAAAGCTGAAGCTGAGTGAGGCCAGCCGCTTTGCGAAGTTCCGCAATGCGAGGGCGGGGGTCTGGGGTGTGCATTCAGTCCTCCCGAATGGTTCTAGAGGCTCAGCCTAGCACGGATTTAGGTAAATTGTGTTATAAATTAAGTTTTACCTAAAATTAAAGCCCTAATATTGCAACCCTGCAAGTTTTTAGGCTAACCTATTTATAGTTCCACCAATCCGCTTTGGGAGCAGCAGACTGGCTGGCAACGACAAAGCCTAAATATCTCTCCGGGGGAACTGAAAATCATGCTGATTTTGCCAGACGACCACAACGATGATTACCGCAACGACTATCGCCGCCTGATCAAGCTTTCTGATCAAGAAGCCTTTGACCCCAACACGGGCGATCGCTATCGCATCGAACGCCAAGACCCGGCGGGCGGCCCTGGCGGCGGCTTCATTCTGGCAATTTTGCTGGGAGTGCTGCTGTGGCTGGTGGTGAATACGGGCGGGGTCCAAACGCCTCGACCGCAGCCCACGCCCGAATGGATTTACCCAACCCAGCCGATGCGGCCGATTGGATAATCCGGCGGTCCCTCTCCGAACGGCGGGTTGCGTGAGCGAGTCCGCGCAGCCCGCCCCCTCTTGCCCAACGATTCCAAACAGCCTTTACAATCCAAAACAGCTAGGACTTACGCGAATAGACCCAAAATCCAGAACACTTATCGCAAGCGCAAGGTGCAACTTTGCCGATTCCCCCTCGCTCTAAATTCCTCTTCCAGAGCGGGAAAGGGACTTCAAGCCTCTCTTGCTCTCCTTCTCCCAATTCGAGAGAAGGGGTTGGGGGATGAGGGCAGATTAAAAGCTGTGCGTCGCGTTCTCGCAAGTGCGTAGGTTCTGACAGTTTCCTTTTCTCTTGCAGGCAGGCCAATGGCTCAGGGTGCTGATTTCAGCCAGGATCGACTTAAGCTCGTCTTCATTCGCCATGCCGAGTCGGTGGGCAATGTGGAGCGGCGGATGCAGGGCCATGCCGACTATGAGCTAACGGCACGCGGCCGGCAGCAGGCGCGGCAACTGGCAGAACGCCTGTGGGCAAAGGGACAGCCGCCCTCGAAGGTCTACAGCAGCCCCCTCAAGCGGGCAGCGCAAACGGCAGAAATTTTGCTGGCTCAGAGAACGAGCGAACCAGTTCCGCATCCAATTTCTATTCCAACGATTGAACCGACGATTGAATACGCTGAGGAACTGCTGGAATTTCAAAACGGCATTTTCAAAGGGCTGACCTGGGACGAGGCGCGGGAGCGATATCCCGAACTCTGTGCTGATCTAGAAGCTTCGCCCGACTGGATTCCCGCACCAGGAGCCGAAACCCTGCAAGATGGGCGCGATCGCGCTGAGCGTTTTATCCAGCGGGTTTTGGCGACGCATCGCAACGGCGAAACGCTGTGGATCGTCACCCATAGCTGGATCTTGCAGCATCTTATTGCGGCGATGCTGGGGAGCGATCGCACTTGGCATTGCTCTACAAAAAATACGGCTGTGTTCGAGTTTTGGCTAGAGCGATCGCGCTGGACACTCCCCTCCGACAATCCCAACCGCTGGAACAGCGACCTCTGGCATATTCGTCGATTTAACGACACCAGCCATTTGCGAGAGTTCTAGCCACCCAGCAAACCCAGCAGACTGCCGAAAAACAGGTTGAAAACAGG
>NZ_DVEA01000221.1:0-3054 GCF_015295965.1 Thermoleptolyngbya sp. M55_K2018_002 | reverse complement strand
AGAGATTGCCGTAGCGTTTCATGGTTTCGTCCTCCGGTTTTGGACTCGGCTAACTTGCAGTCCTAACCCCTAACCCCCAACCCCTAATCCCTGCTCTAGGCTTTGGCGGGGCGCTGGCGCTGTTGACGAATCCAGCCGCCTAGCTCTGTGCCGATGTCGTGCATCAGTTTGCCGACACATTCGTAGCGCTTGGTTTCCAGGAGGCTGAAGTCGAGCAGGAGGCGGGTTTGGTGGCGCAGCAGATCGAGGCGAGTGTTGAGTTTTCCAGGATTTCGAGCTTGTTTTGGCTATAGCGGGCCAGGATTAAGCCTTCTAGCAGGTCGTATAGCCCGTTGATGATGCGTTCGCCGAGGGTGAAGCGATGGTCGCGGGGAAGTCGGTTTAAGACAGGGACGTACCACTTAACGAGGTCGTAGGTTTTTTGGATGACGGGGAGATCGGGAGGGGTGGGTTTACTCATGGGACACTTTCTGTAGGGGGTGAAAGGTGCTGGAGCCACTACAGATAGGTAGTAAGGGCTTAGATGCAGGAACCTGATTTTTTAAAAAAATTTTTAATGCGCTTCGCGCAAGGGAAAAGAAAAAGCTGACCTGCCCGTCTCGCAGTTGCGCGATCAGCATGGGCACGGGCTGTCCGCTGGGTGCGCCAAGGAGCCCCAGGGCGCGGGCGGCTCCTTGGCGCAGGGTCAGCGGCTGCTGGTCGTTATTTAGAATTGCCTGGAGTTCGGCTTGCCCGGCTTTCATTGCGCCCAGCGCCTCGGCTGTGCCCCGCTGCACCGCTAGCTCGTCGGGCTGCTTGGGGTCATGATCGTGTTGCAGCAGGGCGATCAGTTGAGGAGCGAGGTCGGCTTTTAGGCTGTCGCTACAGGCTCCCAAGCTGCCCAGCGATTTCAGCGCTTCCTGGCGGGCTTCTAGGGTTTGGTTGGGGTTTTTGGCCATGCCCAGCAGATTAGGCACGGCTTTGGTGGCGGCAAGTCCGCGCTTGCCAAGGTCTTTTGCGGCGCGGATGCGATATTCTTCGTCTGGGTCGGATAGGTCAGAAATTAGAAGGCTGATGCGGCGTTTTTCCTCAATTTTTTGCAACTTGGCGGGGTCGAGGCCGGCTTTGCGGGCCAGCGCATCGGGAATCTCTTCTGGAACCTGGGCTTCTTTCTGCTTTACTTTGCAGCAGTCGCGCACCGCCAGCAAAAAGCCTTGAATCGCGATGGGAGTGTCGTTGCCCTGTTCTAGCACGGGGTCAATCGAGTCTAAAAATTCCGTCCAGGATTCTGCTGGATTTTCTCGACACTGATCGACCCAATGCAGCGCTGCCAAATATTCTGCCAGCGGGTCTAGCACAATGCGGAGCTTGTCTCCCGGCTCCAGCGTTTGCACTAGCCGCAGCCGGGTTTCCAAATAGGCCAGCCGCGCTGGGATGTCGTTTGCGCCGTTTTTGCTCAAAGCTTTTTCAATATCTGACTTAGCCGCAGTGGTGGGGCGATAGGTCTGCTTCAGGCATTCCCAGGCAATGTGCTGGGCATCTTGCTGCACAGCGAGATTATCTCGGCGGTTGGCTTCTTCGATGCTGCGATTGAGCTGGTTGAGATAGCTCAGCATCAGTTCGGGCACAGAGGACGGCAGAATGCCCCCCACGCCTTCTTGCTGCTCGATCATCTGGCCGGCATAGAGCCGGGCCAGCAGCACGGTGATGTTGCGCTGACCCACCATCTGCGACAGGCGACGGCAGCCGTTGAGATAGTCTTCGTCTTCAAACAAACCTCGCTTGTTGCGGGCTTCTAGATAGGCATCCATAAAGCGAGACAGACTGCTGCCCTCGATTCGCAGGGGCTTCAGAATGGTTTTGGGCAGGTTGCCGAGCGGTTCCAGCAGGCGAGAGGTGACGACCAGGCCCTGGCGGGAAAATCGGCTAGCTGTGGCGTGATTTGTTTGCGAGTCTCCTCGCCCATTTCAGAAAGGTGATCCACGATGACCAGCATCCGCCGACGACGCAGCAAATTTTCCAAAAGCTCTGGCGCAATGGGATCTCGCTGATCGGTGAGGGTGTTGATCTGGCCGCGAATGACTTCAAAGAGTGTCTGTTTGTCGTCTAGCTCGGTTTCCACCAGCACGGGCAGCAGGCGATGTTTGCACAGTTGTTTGTTCAATCCCCAAAGAGCGATCTGGCAGGCGAGGCTGGTTTTGCCCGCGCCGCCTTCTTCGGTAATCAGCAAGACCGCTGTGTTTTTGGAAAAGGTGGGTTTGAGCGCTTCTCCGATCCGCTTTTCATCAATGGGCTGGTCATTGAGATAGACGGGTAAGGGAATGTGGATCGCCCGCTGGCTGACGGCTGGCAGGTCTAAGAATGACCTTTGAGCGATTTTCCAGTGCTGGTTCACCCAGGCATCCAGGACGTGGTTGCGATATTTCAGAAATCGCACCCAACCCAGCGGAATTTTCAAGCTTGTGCCGGGAATGGACAGATCGCTGGCGGGCAGCCTGAGCAAGAGCAGCGGCCGGAACCCCAACACGCCCAGATAGCTGAGCAGGAGGAGGCTGCCGATGCTGATCGAAGTCTGATGCTGTTGCCAGAGTTCGGCAAGGGGATGGGCGGGTTCGGCGGTGGCTTCGGGCGGCGCGGGGCTGGCGCTGGATTGAGCAACTGCTGGGGATTCTACGGTCGTAGACAAAACCAGAGCGGCGAGGAAGCTGAGGAGGGGCGACTGCAAAGAGGGCATGGATGGGTTTCGCTTGAGAATCGATGCTGCCAATACAGATGCACACCTGGCTGCATCTTAGTGTCTATTTCAACGCCCTTTTTCCAGATTCAGGGAAAATCTTTAGGAAATTCTCTTGTGAAGCGGGGTAGAACCTCCCTCGCCCGATCGCACCACGGGAAGGCTGACGACCTGAACAGGCTGTCTCGGTCGATCTATTCTACGTCTGCCCTCATCCCCCAACCCCTTCTCCCACGGGGGGAGAAGGGGAGCAAGAGTGGCACATTCTGTTGCTCCATATTGGAACAAGAAAAGGCACCCCCCGATGGGAGTGCCTGCAACCAGCTAACTTTTAGGAAATG
>NZ_DVEA01000206.1:0-3054 GCF_015295965.1 Thermoleptolyngbya sp. M55_K2018_002 | reverse complement strand
GAAAACAGGTCAAAATTGGGCGCTGTTTATCCTTTGCGATAAATTTCTCAGGATGCGCTAATCTTACGCTAGCCTTAAAGATCACGAAAATCACTGGAAAAGCCATCAGGCTGCTGCCAAGCGATTATGGTAGACCCCATCGACGATATCGAGCGTCAGGCACGCCAAGGAAGCGTGTCGGCGATTATTCAGGTGCTAAACGAACGGCTGGCGGATGCTGGCGTGCGGACTCGGGCGGTGCTGGACCACGGCGTGCTTCAGCTTTTGTGCGAGGCGGAGACGCTGGAACAGTTGGAACAGCAGTCGCTCGTTGAAGATGTCCGCTATATTTTGGAGCGGCTCAGCCCCAATGGCATTCGTCGTGTCAATATCAACAGCCGTATTGTGCGAGAGCAGCAGCTTCTCTGGCTTGAGGATATCCAGCGCGACCCCAAAAAACAACTCCTCTGGTCGCAAGAAATTACCCTGCCCCAGCCCAACCCGCTCCAGCGCATGGTCGAAGACTGGCGCTATAACCGAATGCTCGACATTGCCAAACCTGCGGCCCAATCCCCCACCGAGGCACGCGCCAAGAAACAGTTTTGGCGGGGCATTCTGATTGGCGGGCTGAGCCTAGGGGTGCTGGCGCTGCTGGTGGGCTGGGCCCTGGCCGACTGGCTGGGCATTTCTCTTCCCAAACCAATGGAGCAGGTCGTCGCGCCGGCCTCGCCAGTGGAGTCGTCCCCATCCCCTGCGCCTGTCCCCACGCCTGATCCCTTTGTCCAGGCGGTGCGGCTGGCAGAGGCGGCCGTGCGCGATGGGCAAACGGCGCAAACCTCGGCCGACGGCAGCGAGCCTCCGATCTCATGGCCCAAGTGCCCGCCACCGACAGCCGCTATACCACTGCCCAAAACCGCGTCGTGCTTTACCGAGAAAACAGCAGCGCCGCACTGCAACAGGCGGATCGACTGCGGCAAGGCGGCGGCAATTAGCCTGCAACCGGGCGCTGGGCGATCGCCCGCTTTCGAGCAGGGCTTAGCGTGAGAGAGCATCTTTTCTGCAACACACTTTCCACGAAACTCTTTCCACGAAACTCTTTCCACGAAATTCTGAAACTCTATGGCGATTCGGATTGGGAACGGCTACGACATTCATCGACTGGTGGGCGATCGCCCCCTCATCTTGGGCGGCGTTAAGATTGACCATGAACTGGGGCTGCTGGGCCACAGCGATGCAGACGTGCTAACCCACGCCATCATGGACGCGATGCTGGGAGCGCTCAGCCTGGGCGATATTGGGCACTATTTTCCACCCACCGACCCGCAGTGGGCCGGGGCCGACAGCCTGAAGCTGCTGGAACAAGTCCACGCGCTAATTCAGTCACAAGGTTGGCAGATCGGAAATATCGATTCTGTCATCGTGGCAGAACGGCCCAAACTGAAGCCGCATATTAAAACGATGCGCGATCGCCTCGCCACCACCCTCCAACTCGCCCCCGATCAAATTGGCATCAAAGCCACCACCAACGAAAAGCTGGGCCCCGTCGGACGAGAAGAAGGGATCGCGGCCTACGCAGTGGCGCTGCTGATGCGAGCATGATGGAATCCTCCAAACCGTCTCCTGTCACCCCCTCACCCCAAAATCTCGTTACCTACCCCTTCCAGACCATGGCCCACGAACCTCCCCAGCGCCTCAAGCAAAAGCTCCTCTTTCAGGGACGCAAGTTCAACTTTGAGGTGAGCCGCCTGCGCCTGCCAAACGGAGCCGAAGGCGATTGGGAGTGTGTGCGGCATCCGGGCGGGGCCGTGGCCGTGCCCATGACGGCAGAAGGCAAGCTGGTGCTGGTGCGGCAATATCGCTTTGCGGCATCGCGGCGACTGCTGGAGTTTCCCGCAGGCACGATTGAGAAAGACGAAGACCCGCTGACCACTGCCCAGCGCGAAATCCAGGAAGAGACAGGCTACAAAGCCAGCCAGTGGCACAAACTGGGGCAGTTTTTCCTGGCTCCGGGCTATTCCGACGAGATTATCTATACCTACCTGGCGACGGAGTTGGAGAAGCTAGACACGCCGCCAGGATTGGATGAAGATGAGGATCTGGAAACCCTCTTGTTGACCCCGCAGGAGCTAGAACAAGCCATCCTAGACGGGGAAGCGGTGGATTCCAAGTCGATTTCCAGCCTGCTGCTGTTGCGCTCCTACTTACAGGCCCGGCAGTTGGGCTGAGGTTGATTTTGGATTTTAGATTGGCAATTTTAGATTGGCAATTTTAGATTGGCTTTTAGATGGCGAGTCTAGGAGGCTGCAAGGCTTCTCGTGATTTCATTTGGAAACGCCGTTTGCAAGACTTGAATATAAGCGCCTCGTTCATAACCAGGGCGTGGCTCTATCCAGATTTCTGCAACCTAAAACCTGATTTCTCTTCATCATGAGTCGCCGCCTGATTTCCTCCGGTTCCTTTTTTGAACGTGAAGTCGCCTATTCTCGCGTTGTGGTGGAGGGAGATTGGGCGTTTGTGTCGGGCACCACGGGCTACGACTATCGCACCATGACGATTGCGGACGACGTAGTAGAGCAGGCAGAGCAAACCCTGAAAAATATCAGCGCCGCTCTAGACGAAGCCGGGTTTTCCCTGGCGGATGTGGTGCGCGTTCGCTATATCGTGCCCAACCGAGAAGACTTTGAACCCTGCTGGCCCGTGCTGCGAAAATACTTCGGAGAGATCCGCCCCGCTTCGACGATGATCGTGGCGGGATTAGCCGATTTGAACATGCGAATAGAAATCGAAGTGACGGCCTATCGCCCTTCCTGACCTGAGATTGGGGAACTTGGGGATGCGGTGTGCTGTGTTGTGGAAGGAGAAGAGGTGGGTTGGCTGGCGCAGGACAATTGCCGGGGGCGATCGCATCTAGTACAATCGTCCATCAAGCTGTAATTCGATTCCTATCAGTGCAGCTTGCCTTTCCCCCGAAATTTTGGTCGTTTAGTCATCTACGGCATTGGCAGGTGTTCTCAGCACCTACCAACGCCTGACCCCTCGACAGGTAACGGCTGTCTCAGGGCTGCGTCCATTGTA
>NZ_DVEA01000027.1:0-17567 GCF_015295965.1 Thermoleptolyngbya sp. M55_K2018_002 | reverse complement strand
GCGACGGCCGACAGCGGCACCGCCAGACCCGCAGGCGGAGGGGCGATCGCCATTAGGTAGGGAAACACAGCCAGCGCCCCCAACGCGCCCAGGATGGCCCAAAATAGGGCAATTTTTACGTTTGGCTTGGTCTTCCAGGTTCTTTGCATATAAACTGCGTAAGTCCTGTAGGGTTTGGGTCAGGTTTTTGGGCCAACGGCTGCAATGGCAGCTTCGAGGGCGATCGCCACATGGGTCCAGTGAGTTCCCCCCTGACAGAACACCGTGTACGGCTCCCGCAGCGGCCCATCGGCAGAAAATTCCGACGTGCTGCCGTCGATAAACGTGCCGCCTGCCATCACTAGCTCGCTCTCATAACCGGGCATTTCCGCAGGCACAGGACTGAGGTACGACCCAATGGGGGAATATTCCTGGATCGCCTTGCAAAAGGCAATGACCTTTTCGGGTGAGCCGAGGCGAATCGCCTGGATTACATCGCGGCGGGGCGCATTGGGCAGCGGATTCACCGGATAGCCCAACTGGTGAAACACATAGCTCGTTAGGTGGTTGCCCTTCATCGCCTCGCCCACCATCTGTGGCGCCAGGAATAGCCCCTGAAACAGCAGCCGATTTTGGTCGAAGGTGGCGCCGCCCTCACTGCCGATGCCGGGGGACGTGAGCCGACAGCAGGCTTTTTCTACCAAATCCGCCCGGCCGGCCACGTAGCCGCCTGCGGTGACGATCGTGCCGCCCGGATTTTTGATTAGCGACCCGGCGATCAGGTCTGCCCCAACGGTGGGCGGTTCGCAGTCTGCCACAAACTCGCCGTAGCAGTTGTCAACAAAGCAGACGGTATCAGGATTTTGCTGCTTTACCAGGTGGATAATTTTGGCAATGTCGTCAATCGACAGGCTTTGCCGCCAGGAATAGCCGCAGGAGCGCTGAATCAGCACTAGTTTGGTTTCCGGGCGAATTGCAGTGGACAAATCTGTCCAGGCGATCGCCCCTTCTGGGGTCAATTCCAACTGTCGATAGGACACGCCAAAGTCCTTCAGCGACCCCTGCCCCTCGCCCCGCAACCCGATGACCTCCTCCAGCGTGTCGTAGGGTGCGCCCGCCACCGCCAGCAGTTCGTCCCCCGGCCGCAGCACCCCAAACAGCGCAGAGGCGATCGCGTGCGTCCCCGACACAAACTGCACCCGCACTGCCGCCGCCTCTGCCCCCATCACCTGGGCAAACACCCGATCCAGCACCTGCCGTCCCAAATCGCCATGCCCATAGCCGCTGACGCTGGCAAAGTGATGAACCCCTACGCCGTGATGTCGAAAGGCCTCCAGCACCCGCCGCAGGTTCGCTTTTACCTGGGCATCGATGCGGGCAAAGGTAGGCTGGAGGGCGTGTTCTGCTTGGACGATTAGACTGGCACTGAGCATGATTGAGAGAGCGTTGTGCGAACAGAGGAAAAATTACACGAATCTCCTATGATGCCACGCAAAATCTGGGTTCTGCATAGAAGCAGCGGTCTTCAAGCAAGGTTCAAGCAAGGTTCAAGCAAGGTTCAAGTAAGGTTCAAGTAAGGTTCAAGTAAGGTTCAAACAGGGTTCAAACAGGGTTCGGACAGTATTCCAGCAGAGAGCCGTTCTGGAACAGCAAGGAGTCGGGAAAATGCGGGTCGTGTTGCAGCGGGTGTCGTCATCACAGGTTACGGTAGCGGGCGAAGTTGTAGGGCAGATTGGGCGCGGGCTGAATCTGCTGGTCGGCATCGCCAGTACAGACACCGAAGCGGAACTGGATTGGATGACGCGCAAGTGTTTGGAATTGCGGGTATTTTCCAATGGTGACGGCAAATTTGACCAGTCGGTGCTGGATGTTGGTGGAGACCTGCTGGTGATTAGCCAGTTCACCTTGTATGGCGACTGTCGCAAGGGGCGACGACCGTCATTTGATCAGGCCGCAGCTCCTCCACTGGCAGAGGCACTGTATCACCAGTTTGTCGAAAAGCTGCGCCAGAGTGGGCTGCGCGTGGAGACGGGGCGCTTTGGCGCGCTGATGCAGGTGTCGATTGAGAACGATGGCCCGGTTACGTTGATTCTGGAAAAATAAAGGCTGAGCGAGCATTGGAAAACCCAGCCGCCATCTTTGATCGGGACGCAACCTGGGCACCATCTGGGCGCAGCTAGGGCCCTTCACAACCGACGCTCTGAATTCCGCATTTCGCCTCAAAAAACACCCTGTTAGGTGAGGGCTTTCCGAAATACCGAACAGTATTATGAAGCCAACCGTAAAGCGCTCGGTCGTGAGTCTGTCCGGCGGATGCGCCTTCATCAGGGATTGAGCGATCGCCCCTAAAGGCATCCAGCCTAAAGGCATCCAAAGTGCAATTAGTGCAATCAGTGCAATTAGTGCGATTAAAGCAGTTCAATCAGAAGCGAAATTTCTAACAACTGGCATGAGTTGGAGCAAGCGTTTGACAATGGAACCTGGCATCGTCTTACTAATTCAGCATGACCCAGAAACGTCGGCCAAAGCGTCGGATGCATTGAATGGAACAGGGTTCAAATTGTCGGTTTGTGAAGCGGGCGAAGGGACGACTCCCGAAGGGATTGCTTCGGGAATCGCCCAGGCTGCTCAAATCCAGCCCGCGCTGATTCTCCTGGATGCCGAATCTGAGGCGATCGCCCTGGAAACCTGCCGCCAGCTTCAGTCCAATCCAAACACGAGCAGCATCCCTGTTCTGCTGCTGTTGCCGCCGACCAGCAATCCCGACCAGCTTTATCCTGGCGTGTCCGATGTCCTGGTGAAGCCGCTGTTCACCCAGATGTTGCAGTCTAGAATTCGCATTCTGATGTCGCTCCAGACCTTGCAGCAGCAGGTGCAGAGCCAAAACCAGCGCCTCCAGCAAGAAGCCCTCAGCCGCCAGTGCGCGGTTCAGACGTTGCGGGATGTGATGCATGCGATCGCCCATGATCTGCGAAATCCTGTCCTGGGAATGCAGATGGTGTTTGGAAATTTGCTCAAGGGCACGGCTCGTCCCCTGAATTCAGGTGCAGACCTGGTTTCGGTTTCTCGCTCGGAGCTAGAGCGCATGGCTCAGGGAGTCGATTGCTATCTCGGCCTGATCAACGCGATGCTGAGCGCCCACGCCGAACCAGATGCATACCTGACAATTCAGCCCCAGCCCTTGCGTCTTGATGAGCTGGTGCAAGAGGTGATCAAGGATTTGGAGCCACTGCTCAAAAAGTCTCGGGCCACGGTCTTTTGTAATATTGATCCGGAGTTGCCCCCCGTCAAGGGCGATCCCAAGCGACTGTGGGACGTGTTAGAAAACCTTCTGGTCAATGCCCTGAAGCACAATCCGCCGGGGATTCAGTTGACGGTGGAACTGCGCCAGGAAAACGATTCGGTTCGTTTTAGCGTGCAGGACAACGGCATCGGGATTCCCCAGGAGCAGTGCCAGCGGCTGTTTGGGCTACATCAACGTGGTCCAAATGCTCGGCAGGGCTTGGGGCTGGGTTTATACCTCTGCCAGCGAATCATCCAGGCCCACGGCAGCGAAATTTTAGTAGACAGTCGCCCCAAGGCAGGTGCAAAGTTTTGGTTCCTGCTGCCCTTAGCAAAAGAAGCGAAACTGGCGGCGATCGCCTGATTAGCCCGCGTGAAGGCTCCGATGCTCCGGCAATCTGGCTCACCTCTCAATGAGGCAATCTGCATCAGGCAATCTGCATTAGGCAATGCTGCCTCGCTTCCGAGCCTCCTTGTAAGAGGTTCCGATATTTTTCAGCCCAGCGCGGATCATTTCCCGCTCAAGCAGCGCAAAAAACCGAGCGCGATCGCCCCCGCGCACCACGGCCTGGTTGTGGGCTTCGGCCAGCGCCACCGGATAGCCATAGCCCTTTTGGACTTGAGCCAGCGTCAGGCTGAGGGCGCTGTTGAGCAATGCCTCGTCTTCTGCTACCCACTGCGGCAGGTCGATGCGGGCGATCTCTGCGCCCACGTTGACATAGCAAAAGTAAACATGGTGCGGGCCGTATAGCTCCAAAATGCGGGAGGAACTGCGCCACAGCGGGCTGCGCTCTCCGGGTTGCAGCAGCAGATTCCACAGCGCCGTATCGCGTAGTGGCGCAAACACCTGGCAGGGCGCATCTTCGGTCTTTCCAGGACAATGGGTGAGACAGTCGGGTTGGGGATGGGGACAAGCGTGGAGCCGTAGGAAATTCAGCGCTTCACCGCTACGGGCAGCGCTGAGGTAGCCCACCAGGGGAATGCGGGCGGCTCGCAGCCGATCCCAGGCTTCCAGGATGGGCGGCAGCAGGCGATCGCGGGCCTCCGTCGGCAGCGGCTCCAAAAACCAGTGAATCAGCGACCCGTCTACCATTGCCAGCGCGGGCATCTCTGGAGCCTCAGCCCTCTCTCCTTCGCCCAGTTCTGCCAGCACCGTCGCCTCCGACACCGTGCGCCGCAGCCCCATCCATTCCTCGGTGCGAATGCCCCACTGGCGGGATACGTACAGGTCTTCGGGTCGGTAAAACACCTCCGGCTGGCTGTCTAGCAAGGGATAGCGGTTCTGCCCATAGTGCAGCACCACGCGCCCGACGTTAATCAAATAGCAATAGGCAATTTCATGATGGCTGGGGGCAATTTGGGAGCCATCGGTGGCCAAAACGGTGTGCAGCAGGGGGGACGGGTGAATGGGGAGGCGCGTATTTAGCGGCTCTACCGGGCGAGCCGCAGAAAACCCCAGGCGATCGCCCCATTCCTGCTGGCGGGCCACTAGGTCTGCCTGTTGTCCCTGCACCTCCTGCAGCAGCGCTTCTGCTCGCTCTAGCCTCTGTCGGGCGGCGATCGACTCCGCAGTGAGATGCTGGCTAATCCCCTGCATCTGGCGGGCAAGCTTGGTCAAGTCGAGCATACAAGGCAGCAGTGAGGTTCCCAGTCAGCCCTCAGTCTGCTCCAAATCCTAGCTCAGGTTTGCACAACAATACAAGCGTTCTGATTGAAAATCTTTGAATCCAGGAATCCAGTCTTCAACATTACCCGGCTGCTTTTTGCAGTTCGTCCAGTCGTGCCAGCACCTCGCGACTATGAACGGCAGGATTGACACCCAAAAATCGCTCCCGCAAAATGCCGTCTGGGTCAATCAGATAGGTATGCCGCAGGGACATCGTGCCCAACCATGAGCCGTAGGCTTTGCTGACTGCGCCCGTAGTATCAGCCAACAGGGGAAACTTCAGCCCTTCGGAGTCGCAAAATTCCCGGTGAGAATCCACGTCGTCTACGCTGATGCCCAAAATCTGGGTATTGCGGGCCTGATATTGCGGCAAGTCCCGCTGAAATCGCTGTGCCTCTAGCGTGCAGCCGGAGGTAAAGTCCTTGGGGTAGAAATACACCACGACCCACTGGCCGCGATAGTCTGCCAGAGAAACTGTGCCGTCGCCGACGTTGGTGGGCAGAGAAAACTCTGGGGCGGGCTGGTCGAGCGGGGGCTGGGGGCCGCCCAGCGCCAGGGCTGGGGAAGAAGGCGGCACAACCCAGAGCCACAAGCCCAGCAGCAGGCAGGCAGCAAGCCGGACGAGCGATCGCCCCTGCGGTAAAAATTTCCAAAGCGCTCCAAAGAAAGCCATGACGCTCACCTGAGTAACGGCAAAGGGGGTAGAAGGGAGTAAACCTAGGCATTGTTTTAAAACTTTCTAGGTCGCTGATTACCCTGAGTCGATCCCCCTAAATCCCCCTTAAAAAGGGGGACTTCCGGAGCGGTTTGGCCCAGTTCCCCCCTCGTTAAGGGGGGCTAGGGGGGATCAAAGGGCTTTAAAACACGACCTAGCAACTGTGAGTTCCGTAGCTCACTTTTCTTAGCATACCGTTACATTTCCCTGTCCGGCAGAAGGTCGGGCAAAAACCCGCAAAACGCCCGACCCACGTAATTTTTAGATAAGCTTGCTGCTTTGCTTATCGTGCGGCTGAGGTTGCTCAGGTTGTAGCGAAAATTTGCAAATCCTCTGTTCTCAATCTAAGTCAATCTAGCTGAGTCATTCTAGTCTCAAAATCATAAAGCCCCTCTGAGGTTCACTTCAGAGAGGCTCTAACTCGTTTACGAATCGTCAGCGGGATACCCCCAGGGGAATTCGAATCCCCGTCGCCTCCGTGAAAGGGAGGTGTCCTAGGCCTCTAGACGATGGGGGCGTGTCCCAGACCTAAACTAGACTAGCGAATGGAAGCTGTGAATGTCAACACCTTTTTCATAAATCTGGCATTGAAGTCTGGCTGGCATTGAAATCTGGCATTGACGTGCCATCCGGTTAATCTGGAAGCTCACTTGCAGCCAATGATGTAGCTGGGCAGGCACAACTGGACGGGAGGCAAATCGGCAACAGGCGGGACTCTAGGCGATGGGAGGCTGGAGGGCGATCGCCCACACTCTCGAACACCGCAGTTCCCAGAGGCTCATCCAGAGGCTCCTCTAGAAGCTCACAGTTGCTGAAGCGTCAAAATCTCAGAGTTCTGTCCGCCCGAGCCAGCTCTGCTTGGCTAGCTTGCGTCGCTGGAGTTTCTCAGCCGAATCAACTGGCGGCGCATTTGCGGCGAAGCGTTTACTTCGGGAACCTCTTGAGCCGACACTTCTACCTCGATGGGTTCTAGGTATTCATCCGCACCACAGGCAAAGGCATCCAGCAAGGTGTCGAGCAAGTGTTCTCGGTTGCCCAAGGCTCCTTTCTCCTCGATCAGGCGAAACTTGAGGTGAACCTCGCAGTCATAAACACCCACATCGGGATTAACGGGCTGATATCGAACAGAATTGGGTTCCATGTTTGAAAATCGCACTCCTGCGCCGAACAAAGGACCAGTAGAAACTTAGTAAACGCCAACGAAGACCCGGAGCGTAAACAGACCAAATTAAGTACGTCAAAAAGCACGTCAAACACTTTGGTAAAGCTGTCAGCCATTGACTAGAGGGAGTTGCTGACTCGATGCGGATTTAAGTAGCGACTCAATCACTTCAGTCCAATGGCCTATCTCCAGGATTCCCAAATTGTGGATTGAACTTACGAACAAACAACTCAAGGTGAGTCAACAAAGTTGGATGGCTGGATGAGCTAAAGTTGCCAACTGAGTCGAAATCTGAGAGTCCCCTGGCATTGCCCTGCGGTCTACTATTTGCCACTATCAAACGCTATCGAAGCCCCGGATTCCTCGAAATCAAGTGCCTAGATAGCTCGTAATTTGAACATAGCATTCTTCTTTGGGGGACTGGAGTTGGTTTCTATGAAGTGTATGTGAGGACTTATTCTTATCTTTATATGTCCTTCAAACGAACTTTTTTGACTTTCGACACGCAGTTGTGAAAGACACTTTTAAATCTGAGATGATACGGAATCTCTCGATTCGAGAGCGTGCTGTTTTTCTAGAGAGTTGTCCCAGGAATTTACGGAGTAAACAACTCACAAACTACACGGAAATTAGCGGACAATATCCTTCGATTGTCAGGTAAAAAATACGCTGAGGGCGATCGCCCGTCGGCACTATCAAGGGTTTCGGCGCTTCAAGCAGTTTGAATTGACTGTGAATTATGCAGAATGGCTTTCCGTATTCCCGCATTATTAAAGACACACATGCTTATACCCATGCTTGTACGGAGTATCGATCCGAACTTCGGATTTTCCGCTGTCAACGCTCTGAGCGGTAATTTATGACTGTACAGATAACGCACCAATCTTGTTCTACGTACTTACGTATAGAAGTTGGTGTCTCTGAATGAACTTGAAGCCGGGAATCTGATTTTGTCCTCATTACAACCGCGCAATTCTCTATGCAAAACGTCTGATTTTGTTCGGGGGTTCTACCGTTGGATTCTTCAGCACGCTGGAATTGCCACATGATTGCCCAGAGAAGGAAGGAGTTAGCGAGTTCTCAGCAGAATTGAAAGCGAAATTAGAATGTATGAATTGTTCAACTGATCGCATTAAGAAATCCACTCAGTACGGGTTTTTGCTGGGTTTATACGGGCATTTTTTAAGTGCTGGTGATATTTATTACAAATAAGTGGGCTATTGTCTGAACGCAGGAGAGTGGACAGGGCGATCGCCCAACTCATGCCCGACCGGGGTTCAACCCCTGCACACGCTGGAGAATCGCTGTAGGATCAAGAGTGGAGCAACGCTCGGCTTAGAACTTTACGTCTGAAGCTTTCTACTGCCCGTTCGCTATTCCATCCTCTGTGCTACAAGTTCTTGTCGTGCAACCTCCGCCTTACGTAATCTGTACGTAGTCTGTTCAATCTTGCCGTGGATCTTCAGAGCTTGGTCGATTTTCAAGATGCGTTTGATGTTGTGGTTGTGGGTGCGGGCCACGCTGGCTGCGAGGCGGCGCTGGCGGCGGCCCGGCTTGGCTGTCGGACGCTGCTGCTAACGCTGAACCTGGACAAAATTGGCTGGCAGCCCTGCAATCCAGCCGTGGGCGGCCCAGCCAAGTCGCAACTGACCCATGAAGTCGATGCCCTGGGTGGCGAGATCGGCAAAATGGCCGATCGCACGTATTTGCAAAAGCGCGTGCTAAATGTGTCGCGGGGGCCGGCAGTGTGGGCGCTGCGAGCGCAGACCGATAAGCGGGAATATGCGTCCGTGATGCGCGGCATTGTGGAAAATCAGGAAAATCTGACCCTGCGCGAGGGCATGGCGACCGACCTGGTTCTCGGCAAAAACGACGAAGTGATTGGCGTGCAGACCTACTTTGGCGTGGCGTTTGCCTGCAAAGCGGTGGTGCTGACGACGGGCACGTTTCTCGGCGGCATCATCTGGGTGGGCAACAAGTCTATGCCGGCCGGACGGGCAGGCGAGTTTGCTGCCACAGGGCTGACCGACACGCTGAATCGCCTTGGCTTTGAAACTGGGCGGCTAAAAACTGGGACTCCGGCGCGGGTGGATCGGCGCTCGGTGGATTATTCTCGACTGGAGCCGCAGCCCGGTGATGACCATGTGCGCTGGTTCAGCTTCGACCCGGAGGTATGGGTTGCGCGGGAGCAACTGTGCTGCTACCTGACGCGCACTACGGCAGAAACCCATCGGCTAATTCGTGAAAACCTTCACCTGTCCCCGGTTTACGGCGGCTGGGTGGATGCCAAAGGGCCGCGCTATTGCCCCAGTATCGAAGACAAGATTGTGCGCTTTGCCGACAAGGAATCGCACCAGATTTTCATTGAACCCGAAGGGCGAGATATTCCTGAACTCTATATCCAGGGCTTTTCTACCGGGCTGCCAGAGGCGCTGCAAATCCAAATGCTGCGATCGCTCCCTGGGCTAGAAAACTGCGCCATGCTGCGCCCCGCCTATGCGGTGGAATACGACTACTTGCCTGCGACGCAATGCTACCCAACACTGATGACCAAAAAAGTCGAAGGACTCTTTTGCGCGGGACAGGTCAACGGCACGACTGGGTACGAAGAAGCCGCCGCCCAGGGCCTCGTGGCAGGCATCAATGCGGCCCGGCTCTGCCGGAGTGAGGAACTGCTGATTTTCCCGCGAGAGCAGAGTTACATCGGCACGCTGATCGACGACCTGTGTACCAAAGATCTGCGGGAGCCGTATCGAATGCTGACCTCGCGCTCGGAGTATCGGCTGTTGCTGCGATCGGACAATGCCGACCAGCGCCTCACCCCTCTGGGCCGAGAAATTGGCCTAATCGACGATCGCCGCTGGGACTTGTTCACCCGCAAGCAGGCGCAAATCACTGCCGAAAAAGAGCGGCTGCACACTACCCGCATCAAGGAACACGACGATCTGGGCCAGCAAATCTATGCCGATACGCAGCAAGCCATTAAAGGCTCCATCACGCTGGCGGATCTATTGCGCCGACCCGGTTTCCACTACGGGGATTTGGAGCGCTACGGCTTGGGCAATCCCGACCTCAGTCGTGCCGAAAGGGAAGGCGCGGAGATCGACATTAAGTATTCTGGCTATTTGCAGCGGCAGCAAAACCAGATTGACCAGATTGTTCGGCAGGCAAACCGCCCCCTGCCGCCTGATTTGGACTATCACAGCATCGACACGCTTTCCAAAGAATCTCGCGAAAAGTTGTCGCAGGTGCGCCCGCTGACAATTGGGCAGGCGGCGCGGATTGGCGGCGTGAATCCGGCTGATGTGAACGCGCTGCTGCTGTATCTGGAACTGCGATCGCGCCGAGTGGAGGCGGTGGGATGAGGAGTGAGGCTGCTCAGGCTGTTAAGACCATCAAGTTTCTCAAGGAGCCGACTTCGACGGCGTGGGTTGGGCAGGCGATCGCCCATCTCGACACCATCCTGCTCGATCATTCCCACTGCGAGCGCAAGGCAGCGGGTGTGGCGCTGAATCTGATGTTTCGCTATCCCTCCAGCACCAAACTGGTGCGGAGCCTGACGGCGATCGCCCAGGAAGAGTTGGAGCATTTCGAGCTGGTGAACCAGTGGCTTGATCGGCGCGGCGTGGCCCTGGCCCCGCTGTCGGCTCCCCCCTACGGTGCGGGCCTGTCCAGCCAGATTCGCCGCCAAGAGCCACACCGAATGCTGGATTCGCTGCTAGTGTCGGCGCTGATCGAGGCTCGCAGCCACGAGCGGCTGGGGCTATTGGCCCAACACTGCCCCGATGCAGAACTGGCGCAGTTTTATCGCGGGCTGATGGCTTCGGAGGCGCGGCACTATGGCGCGTATTGGACGCTGGCGGCGACCTATTTTGACCCTGACACCGTGAACCAGCGGCTGGCAGAATTGGCGGAGGTCGAAAGTGCGCTACTGGCAACGCTGCACCCAGAGCCGCGCATCCACAGCTAGGGGAGGGCTGGAAAAATGGAGCGGGGGAGTGATGGGGAACGGCTGGAGACGGCGCGGCTGTGGCTGGAACCTGTGTCGCCGGATGACCGTTTGGCGGTGTTTCAGGAATTTACTGAGGCGATCGCCACTTTTATGTATCCCAAGCCGCCCCAAGAGATCCGCGAAACCGACGAATTCCTTAGCCATGCCCTGCGGCAAAACGCCAGCGGTACAGATCTGCACCTGACCATTCGGCGACGCGAGACGGCGGAATTTTTGGGGCTGTGCGGCATCACCCAAATCCAAACCCCCACGCCAGAGTTGGGCATCTGGCTGAAGGAGGCGGCCCACGGCCAGGGCTATGGGAAAGAGGCGATCGCCCGCCTCAAAGCCTGGGCAGATGAGCATCTGGACTACGAAAGCCTGCGCTATCCCGTCGATCGGCGCAACCTCGCCAGCCGCAAGCTCGCCGAATACCTGGGCGGCCGCATCGTGGGCGAGTATTCGCAGATGAACCTGAGCGGGCGAATGCTGGAAGTGTTGGAATATCGGATCTATCCCTGAGTAGGACGTGGTTTCGCAAGTGCGTAAGTCCTGTGACTATGGCTATAAGAGGTGGGGCTATAAGAGGTGGGGCTATAAGAGGTGGGATAGATATGCCAGAATTGCAGTGATTCATTCGGAATCTGATCTCTGCCTCCAGCCCCAGAAGCCACCAAAAATGCGCGTTCTCTTCCTGCACAACAACTTTCCGGCGCAATACTTGCACCTGTCGCAACTGCTGGCCGCCGACCCTAATAACACGGTCGTCTTTGGCACCAAGCACACCGAAAACGTGCAGCTTGCCGGGGTACACAAGGTAAACTTTGCACCCTCGCGAGAACCAACGCCCAATATCCATCACTACGTCCGCAATTACGAAAGCGCCGTGTTGCACGGACAGGCAGTGTATCGATTGGCAGAGCAGCTAAAAGCCTCAGGCTTCGTGCCGGATGTGGTCAGCGCCCATTCGGGCTGGGGCGTGGGTATGTTTGTTAAAGATGCGTTTCCCGAGGCAGGCTATCTGGCCTATTGTGAATGGTTTGGGCAGGCGCATGGCAGCGATGCCGACTTTGACCCCGCCTTTCCCATGACCCCAGATGATGTGCTGCGGATTCGTGCGGGCAATGCGCCGATGCTGGTGGATCTCTATAGCTGCGATCGCGGCTTGGCTCCAACGTTTTGGCAGCGTGACCAGTTTCCGCCAGAGTTTCACTCTAAAATTTCTGTCCTCCACGATGGCGTAGATACAGACTACTTCTTCCCCGACCCGGCGCAGAAAATGCTGCTCGTCAATGAACGAGGCGAGACGGTTCTAGATCTGTCCGAAGAGGAAGAAATTATCACCTACGTCTCTCGTGGCATGGATGCTTACCGGGGGTTTCCGCAGTTTATCCAGGCCCTGGGGCTGGTGCTGGAACGTCGTCCAAAGGCCCATGTGGTGATCGTCGCCGCCGATCGCATTGCCTACGGCCCTGCCGCCCCCGAAGGCAACAGTTTTAAGGACTACATGCTAAAACAGGTGCCCCTGGATCTATCGCGGGTGCATTTTGTCGGTAACTTACCTTATGGGCTGTATAAACTCGTGCTGCGAGCATCATCGGTGCATGTTTATCTGACTCGACCCTTTGTGCTGTCGTGGTCCTTTATGGAAGCAATGGCATCGGGCTGCTTGATCGTCGCCTCCGACACGCCGCCCGTCCGCGAAATGATGCAAGACGGGGTGAATGGGCTACTGGTCGATTTCTTCGCGATAGAACAAATTGGCGATCGCATTTGTGAGGCACTCGAACACAGGAAAGACATGCAGCACATCCGAGACGCTGCACGTCAAACGATCGTCGAACGCTATTCTCAAAGTATTCTGTTGCCCAAGCATGTGGAATTATTGCAAGAACTGGCCGCAACCTGAAATAGGCAAAGGGATGAGGGCAAGCACAGGTCTGAAGTACAACAAGAAGTCCAACAAACAGTGCCGCAAACAGTGCCGCAAACATTGCCATAAAACGTGCCATGAAACGTGCTACAAAAAAGCACCCCGGAGGGTGCCTTGGTTTCGCCACAGTTGCTAATCCAAACTTGCCAAATGGAAAAAGTCTAGCGCTACTTGACCCAAGCGCCGCGATACTTCAGACGCAGATCGATGGGCTGGTTGGGAACATTCCGAAACTGGTGCTGACGGAGGGGGACACCCCGATACTTGCCAATGACCTCACCTTCCCACCCTTCAACGGCGTTGTTGGCGGGTTCATAGGTTGCACCACGATAATGAAGTTGCATAGTGACCTCTCAAGACACTCAAAAAGAATTGCTGGTAATCGAATGACCCGATTTGACTAATTCGGTCACCGGAGGGTTGCAGGTTAAACGTTGTAGCGCACTCTCCAACACACGGCTAGCGCTGTTTCAGAGCGGCAAATTAGTGCTGCAAATCAGGTATTGAATTAATTCTGTATTCATTGTTACCATTTTTCGAGGTTCTGTCAATGCCGACCCACAGGATAGTCGTAAACCTTAACAATTCAAGCCATTCCTGTCTTGCGAACCCTGCGAACAACCTGATGCAGCAAAATGGCGCGAATCGTTTTTGCTCCGTAGAGCAACGATCCGCGCCTCTTAGAGCCTCTTTAGGGCACGAATATACTTCACACAGCAATTTCAGCCCTCACCCTAAATCCCTCTCCCAGAGCGGGAGAGGGACTTCAACCCCATATCTGGCTCCCCTTCTCCCCACTTGAGAGAAGGGGTTGGGGGATGAGGGCAGTGAGTTTGCTGTCTCAAGTGTGTCAGTGCCCTTTAAAGGGTAGCCTGCTAGAAAGGGAGGCTGCTTGAACTGGGCAGTGGCTCAAGCCGGCCGACGACGGTTTGCCAGGGCCATCGCTGCGTAGTAGTAGAACGTGAACAGCACGCTAGAAAAGAGCTGTCCGCCCCAGTGGCCATGCCAAAACTTGAAGGCGGCATCGCCCCAATAGACCGAGGCGATGGTCAGCAGCATGATGCGCGGTACGTTGAAGATGAGCGCCAGCACAGCACCGATCGCCATCATGCCCAGCACCTTGGGCCAGGTCTGCTTCAGGAATAGCCCCATGATCAGCCCAGCAGCGGCCATGGTGAACGCCATGTTGAATCCATTGCAGCCCCAGTCTACATCCACCGCGCCTTGGGGGAGGGCTACCACCGTGCCATCGGCGATCGCCGGATGCCCAATGACTCGCAGCGCCGTGGCCCCTGCCTGCGCCATAATGCGTTCCAAAAACTCCGGCGGCGTGAGCGCTGTCCAGACCAGTCGCGCCATGACACCGGGTTTTGGGTAGGCTGTGAGGGCCAGCATTCCTACAGCCACTGGATAGCGCCAGAAGAAACTGACCCCCCAGGTGCTACAGGCTATGCCTGCCAGGGCCAGCAGCCAGAGGATAGACTGTGGCCAAATGGCGAATCGACAAAAGGGAAATAGCAGGACGCTGCAACCAATCAGCAGGTGTCCGAGAAACTGGTCTTCTTCAGAAGCGTGCATTTGGGCAAGCTGATCGCGCCGCTTCCAAAGCTGCTGCAAGCCCAAAAACACCATCACCGATAGCAGCGGCAATCCGGCTGATCCCTGGGCTGCGCGGGTAATTAGGCCGGGGAGCCAGGCCGGAAGATAGCACAGTCCTACCGTGAGTCCTGCCAGCACCAGCCGCCCGTGCCAGGTTTTGACCGACGCTTTGAGCCAGGGCAGGATGGCATTGTGAACGCTCTGGCGAATGCTAGACCGAAGGCTCTGGAGAATACTAGGGCGCTTCTTTTTACGACTTTTGGTTTGACTCATGGAGTTTTATTCAGCAGCATTTAGCTTCGGCGCGATCGCATTCCGACTCGTCCTAGCCCGATTAGCCCCAGCCCCACAATCACCAAATTACCCACGCTGGCAATGCTGGATTTGGTAATGCCTGTGCGGGCGTTTTGCTTGAGGGAGTCTGCTTGGGCCTGGACTTGGCGGGCAGCCTGCTCAAGCTGCTCTGGGGTGACATTGGGCGGCAACTCCTGATTGCGGCTTTGCTCAATCTGGGTTTGAATTTCGGCGGCGCGAGTGCTGATGTTTTCCACGGTTGCCTGCTGTAAGACCAGCCCATCGCGGATGACCACCAGGCAGCAAATCTGAAAGAATACGCCAACAGCCAGGGCGATGTAGGCCAGCGGCTTGCGCTGCGATCGCTCTTCCCAAAAGCCGTATAGCAGCAGGGCAATGCCAAACAAAAAGACAATGCTGCGATCGCCCAGTTGTTGCAATACGCCAATCCGCCACGCCTCGCCTGCGCCAAACGGCAGGGCGATCGCGCTCATATCCAGCAAAAAGCCCGCTATGCAGGTAAACCCGACGATTCGGCAAAGTCCTTTTGCCACCTGCGGATTGACCATCGACTGACCCGGCACGCTAACCATATGCAGACCACCTAATGTGAAATTGTGAGATTTTGAAACTGTGGAATGAATAATGTGAAACTACGGAACTGTGAAACCTTACAGCTTGGAGCGCTACAAGGGTGAATTCACAGATGAATTACGGCTGAATTCACGGCATGGCGATCGAAACAGAAGCGTTTCGACCGGGCGATCGCATTCCACTCCTTCTTTCACTGACAGAAAACAGCCATCCGGGTGATGCCAACACAACTTCTTCCGTGCTTTGCACAGGCTTTGTAAAGGCTTCATATCCAAAAGCGAGCCAAAAGCGAGAAACTGCGTAGACCCTACGACAGGTCGCACGAAAGGCTTCGCTTACTTGACGATCGCCCCAAAGTCGGCCAGCACCCGCGCATGGTTTCGCAATAGCCCCAGCAGGTTGAGCCGATTGCGGCGCACGGCCGGGTCATCCGCCATCACCAGCACGCTGTCTTCGCCATCGAAAAAGCGGCTGACCACGGGCGCAGCTTTCGCCAGCGCATCGATTAGTTTTTGGTAATTGCGCTCGGCTTTGGCGGCTTGCGTTTCGGGCACCAGCGCCACCAGCGCGTCGTAAAATGCCTGCTCCGAAGACTTCTCGAACTGCTTCGGGTCAATCAGCGGCTTGGGATCAAGCGCAGCAGTGTCCAGATCGCCCTGCTTAGCCAGCCGCGCCGAGCGATTCACCGTTTCATAAATCGCGTCCAGGGTTTTGTTGTTGCGAATGGACTGGAGGAACAGGGCGCGATCGCGCACATCTAGCACATCCTGCAACGCGCGATCGCCATACTCAGCGTCATTTTCGCCCACCACGGCATTCACCAGGTCGTAGTCAATGCCCTGGTCTTCCTGAAGCAGCGTGCGAATCCGCGCCAGGAAAAAGTCGCGGAGTTGATGATGCAGCGTGGCGGCATCCTTGACCGTGCCCGTAGGATAGTCGGCAATCACGTCCTGGAGCACCTGATCCAGATTCAGCGGCAGGTTTGCGCCCCAGGCAATGTTGACAATGGCGTTGGCGGCGCGACGCAGCGCGAAGGGGTCGGAGGAGCCGCTGGGAATCATGCCCAGGCTGAAAATGCCCACCAGCGTATCGATCCGGTCGGCCAGCCCCACCACTTGCCCCGTCTGGGTCTGCGGCAGCGAGTCCGATGCGCCCTTGGGCAGGTAATGTTCGGCGATCGCCACTGCCACAGCTTCCGGTTCCCCACTGGCGCGGGCATACTTTTCGCCCATCACGCCCTGGAGTTCTGGAAACTCGCCTACCATCTGCGTCACCAAGTCCGCCTTGCACAGCAGCGCCGCCCGCAGGACGTGGCTTTTCGCCGTACCCGTGATCTGAAGCTGGTCGCACAGTTGCTCGGCAATGCTAACGAGGCGATCGCTCTTGGCCCGCATTGACCCCAAGGCTTCCTGAAAAGTAACGGTTTCCAGCTTGGGCAGATAGCTCTCTAGCGGCTGTTTGCGATCGCTCTCAAAGAAATAGCGCCCGTCCGACAGCCGCGCCCGAATCACGCGCCCATTGCCCTCGGCGATGATGTCTGACTTGGCCGGGTCGCCGTTGGAAATGGTGATGAAATAGGGCAGCAAATCTGGAGAATTTTCCGACTTTCGCACCGGAAAATAGCGCTGGTGGCTCTCCATCTCCATCACCAGCACCTCGGCGGGCACCTCCAGAAACTCTGGGTCAAACTGCCCGACGACGGCAGTGGGATACTCCACCAGATCCACCACTTCATCCAGCAGGCTGGGGTTAACGGCAGCAACCCCGCCGACCCGCTTGGCTGCCGCCGCAGTTTGCTCTTGAATCACCTGGCGACGCTCGGCCGGGTCTACTTCGATGAAGGCTTTCCGCAGCGTGGTGACGTAGAGCGAGGCGCTGGGAATCTTGACGGGTTCGGGGTGCAAGATGCGGTGTCCTTTGGAGAGGCGATCGCTCGTCACGGTTTCGCTGCCATTCACCAGCGTCAGCGGCAGCACGGACTCATTCCACAGCGCCACCAGCCAGCGAATCGGCCGCGAAAACCGCTGGTCGCCATCGCCCCAGCGCATAAACCGCTTGCCTTCTAGTTTGAAAATCCAGTCGGGAATCAGTTCCGTCAGCACGTCGGTCGTGGGGCGACCGGGAATCGTCTGCTGCACAAAGATAAACTCGCCCTTGTCGGTTTTGCGAATTTCAAAATCTGCGACCGCCACGCCGCGCGATCGCGCAAAGCCTTCGGCGGCCTTGGTCGGCTGCCCATCCTTAAACGCCGCCTGCACCGACGGGCCCTTCGCTTCTTCCACCCGCTCTGGCTGCTGCTCTGGCAAGCCCTCGATCACCACTGCCAGACGGCGCGGCGTGCCGTAGACATTC
>NZ_DVEA01000278.1:0-3067 GCF_015295965.1 Thermoleptolyngbya sp. M55_K2018_002 | reverse complement strand
AGGTTTACGCCGCGCTCACCCACCCACGAGTCATAGCCATCGGGAAATTGGGAGATAAAGGCGTGGGCGTTGGCGATTTTTGCGGCTTCGACCACTGCTTGCCGCTCGTAATCGGTCTGGCCAAAGGCGATGTTTTGGGCGATCGTGCCGGAAAACAGCACCGTTTCCTGGGGGACGATGCCGATTTGCCGCCGCAGGCTATACAGCGTTACGGTGCGGATATCCACGCCGTCGATCAAAATTTGCCCCTGCTGCGGGTCATAAAAGCGCGGCAGTAGGTTCACCAGGGTTGTCTTGCCTGCGCCGGAGGGGCCGACCAGGGCGATCGCCTCGCCAGGAAAGGCCAGCAGGCTCAGTTGGTGGAGGACGGGTAATGGAGGGAGAGCAGAATCCTGGTTCCCAACCCCTGACTGGGGATAGGCAAAGCTGACCTTGCGGTATTCCACTTTGCCTGTGACGGGCGGCAGCACGAGGGCGTTTGGGGCTTCGTAGACAGCGGGTTCCACGTCCAGCAGTTCAAAAATGCGATCGACCGAGGCTTGCCCCTGTTTGAACTCGTTGTAGTTGTCAGTGAGGTGGGCGATCGGGTCTACCAGCATCGCCACTGCAAAGACGTAGCTGCCAAACTGTGCGCCCGTCAGGTTGCCCCGCGAAATTTGCCAGCCCCCCAGCAGCAGCAGCAGCAGCACGCTGACGGCGTACATAAAGCCCACCACGGGATACTGCACTGCCTTGAGCCAAGCGGCGGCGTATTTTGCCCGACGGTTGCGCTCGGCTTCGCGGGCAAAGCGACGAATTTCATAATCTTCGGCGGCAAAGGCCCGCACCAGGCGGATGCCGCTAAACACTTCCGTAAGCAGGGAAGATAGATCGGAGACGAGGGACTGGCTGCGGCGCGAAATCTTCAACATGCGATCGCCAAACCAGCTAATCAACAGCCCCATCAGCGGCACCATCACTAGGCTGGCCAGGGTCAACTGCCAGTTGAGGTATACCATGTAGCCGAACACGAAAACCAACTGCAAGACGCAGGGCGTAAAGTCGTGAAACACTTTGTTGACCACTTCGCCGATGCGGTCGATGTCTTCCGTGAGGCGATAGGACAGGTCGCCCGTCTGGGCCCGCTCAAAATATCCGAGGCTGAGGGTTTGCAGGTGGGCGTAGGTGCGGGTGCGGAGGTCGAGGGCGATCGCCAAGGCAGCCTTGGCCATCAGCGCATCCTGCCCGTACTGGGCGATCTTTTGCACCAAAAACACGCCCGCTACGATGCCCGCCATTTGCGCCAGCGATCGCACGTCCCCCGCCACCAAAAAGCTCAGCAGCCGCCCCGCCAGCCATGCCAGCAGCGGCCACGCCGCCGTAAAAATTAGCGTGCAGCAAAACGCCCGCACCACAGTTCCCCAGTGGGGTTTGAGATAGGGCAGCAGTCGCCGATAGCCAGACCGAGAATCCAAAGCAAATCTAGCCAAATCAATATTCCGAATTCCGAATATCCCGAATACTCCTGGGACTGACGCAGTTGGAGAATTTCTCGCAGGCACAGCCCATGAGAAATGATCCAAAATCCAAGGAGCTTGTCGCAAGTGCGTCAGTCCTGACTCCACTGAACCAGAAACCGGGGGCAGGAAGCAACGGCGTGGCGATAGAGGCGATCGCCCCAGGCTTACAGCAGCAAAAGGAAAAACGTTGGAGACTTTCGGCAGAGAGGTTCCAAGGGCGATCGCCCCCCAGTTCCAGATCCACACATCAGGCAAATTACGGTTGACGAATGGCTGAATAGGCTGAGTTCTTCATATTTTCCTAGCCTATCAAGCCTGTCAATCATTCAGAGTCGCTCGAAGAATTTCTACCTGCATCCACAGAGAGCGCCCGCAAATCAGTTATTTCAGCCCTTCCCTAAAATCCCTAGAGAGAGAGGCTCTAGTTGGAATACCTCTGCCAAAACTCGCAATTTATGCCGAAATCAAGCTGAAATGTAAAGAAAAAAGAACAAAGTCTCCTAGAATATACGGACATAGCTCTATTATGACCGGGTACTGGCAATATAAACTGTTTGAGTTGTTTCGAGCGCCTGTGATAGACGCAGGCCGCGAAAAAACAGAGGATTAAGCGCTCCTCTCTCGCATTTTCAGTTTCGCGTTTTCAAAAAATCAGGCAATCTACTGACGATTCACGATCGAAAAACAGCATGAGAAAACTAGAGCGAGTTCGCGAAAACTGCGCTCATGACAAGTTTGCTGTCTACCCAATGTCTGGTGTCGTAACCCCAGGGTTAAACGAAACAGACATCGTTCCCTCTGAGATTGACCTCAGCGATTGACCTCAGCATTTGAGTCATGCTTTATTGACGTTTGTTTTTTGTTACCAGGGTTTAAAATTTCATGGCAATCGATCCTAATGTTTCTCCCGCAGGCGGTGCTCTGCCCAGCGGTGTCACCATCATTGGTGGCATCGTTCTCGACCTAATCGGCACTAACGGCCAGCGTGTGGTTGCACAGCTCGCCGCATCCGAACTGTACGAAGGTACAGTGACCACTAGCCAGCAACTCATCG
This sequence comes from Thermoleptolyngbya sp. M55_K2018_002, assembly GCF_015295965.1. Lineage (NCBI taxonomy): Bacteria > Bacillati > Cyanobacteriota > Cyanophyceae > Oculatellales > Oculatellaceae > Thermoleptolyngbya > Thermoleptolyngbya sp. M55_K2018_002. Next base: position 514 of record NZ_DVEA01000278.1, on the reverse strand, counting down.
GCACCCAGACCGGGCTAACCCCCACCTTTACCAATACGCTCGGCGGCGGGCTGAGCCGGGTTGCAGTCCGCATCACCCTGTTTGACGGTGATAATGCACCTGCTCCGCCACAAGACGATTTTGACTTTAATCAGAACTTCCTTTTGCTCAATGGATTTGAGATTGGCAACTGGAGCGACGTAGCAACCATTACTACAAATGGCTTGGGAACCCCTGTCAGTTCTCCTCGACCCGATATTGGCTTTGCGAACGAAGAACTCGACACGGGCTGGTTCCTAACCCAAGACCCAACGTTTTTAACGAATTTTTACAATTCCCTTATTTCCACGCAAACTGTTACCTACACCTTTGTAGATAACACTCCCGCCGAAAACTTCCTGAACTTCAAACAAGGACTAGATGGCAGCCTGATTGGTGGCGGTGGCGGTGGCCCCATTATCGATCCTGGCGGCGGCGGTGCTGACAGTTCATCTGGCGGGTTCTCTTCCGGCCGGCGAACTGCGCCTGGACGCCC
>NZ_DVEA01000396.1:0-17668 GCF_015295965.1 Thermoleptolyngbya sp. M55_K2018_002 | reverse complement strand
ACTAGGCTTGATGCCTGTGGGGTTGGTTAGCCAAGCTTCATAGTTTGAAAACTTAGCGCCGTGGAAATACATCCCGCTCAGCCAGATGAAGATCACTGCAAGGTGACCAAAGTGAGCGCTGAAGATTTTACGGGAGATATCCTCTAAGTCGCTGGTATGACTATCAAAATCGTGAGCGTCCGCATGAAGGTTCCAAATCCAAGTGGTGGTTTTGGGGCCCTTCGCCAACGTGCGGTCGAAGTGTCCCGGCTTGGCCCATAGCTCAAAAGAGGTAGGAACCGGGTCTTTGTCAACCGTCACCTTGACCTTCGCTTCTCGCTCCCGTGGGGTAGTTGTCATTAGAGACTCTCCTCTCTCTAGACAAGGAACGAAAATTAATCCAAACCCAGATGCCGCTTTCGCAGCAAGCCTCCCCGCTCACCACCGATCGCCGATGATGATAGCCAGGCATATAAGACCCAGGGGGAGCGTGTAAACCGCTTTACGGCAAATGCCTTGGCAGCAAAGCTTTCAAGCAGTTGGGGAAGTGGGGGAGGAACGTCGCGATCGCCCCTGGCAAGGGCCAAAACAGCGACAGGACGTGACCTGGGTAGGTTTCTTAGAGATTATAGTGCTGTGTTTAGCCCAAGTTTCACGGCTATTAACAATAATTCAAGATGGGAAAACTTTGATTGATCCTGCGTTTCACGGACAGCAGGACGCAAAAGATGGCCCGTTTGTGGCCGAATATTTACAAATCGAAATGCTTAATCATAAACCAATCCTAAGCATAGAAAAGTCGTGAGGAAAGAGCGCGGAAGAATCTCAGAGTAGTGTGGGATACGATCGCCCAATTCCTCGACAGACCTAGCTTTTGTTTTTTGACGAGGCAGGTATAAGACACAAGAATTAATGCCATTAAAAATTCTCGATTTTGTCTCGATCTTGTCTTGATGCTGTTGTGACTGGCGATCGCCCATCCCCACACAAATTCTCGTGCAAGAGATAAGCGCAGCCTTATAGATCGTTTGCGCCTTTCTCATCTGCGGTTTTCCGGGGCGTTCGCTGCGGATGCTCCGGGTTTTGATGTCCGAGGAGCGCGATAGGCGCTATGCCAGGCGCTACATGAATCGCGTTGTTTGGCGTGCGAGGCAGAGCAGAATTTGCTCTGGGAGAGAGGGGAAGCGGTATAGTTCCCTATGGATAGACTCAATTCATTTTGTTTGCAGGGAACGTGCTAGCTCGCTGAAGCTGAACGCTGGCTAGCCTTCCTGGAATGGCGATCGCACAGGAGTGAGGCGCGTGGTGATGCAGCGGATACGGCAATGGGGCAAATGCCTGGTGATCTTGGGTTTGGTCACAATCTTAGGGTTGGGATCGGTCGCCTGTGGCGAAAAGCCTACCCGTAAGGGCGATCGCCCCTCTACCAGTCTCAATAGTCCCCGTCCCAGCAGTATTTCCGAAGTGCCGCCGCCAGCCCTGCTGCAAGACCTACGCCCTTTGTTAGAAAACTATCAGCCGCAGGTCAAAATCCTCAGCCCGCGCCCGGACGAGGTGCTGCAAGACGACAAAGTTTCCGTCAAGGTGCAGGTTAACGACTTGCCGATCTTTAAGGACAAAACGCTGGGGCTGGGGCCACATGTCCATGTGATTTTGGACAACTCGCCCTACAAAGCGCTGTATGACGCTGCTGAGCCGATTGTGTTTGAGGGGCTGGAACCAGGGACGCATACCGTGAGGGCGATCGCCTCTCGTCCCTGGCACGAACTCTTCAAAAACGACGGAGCCTTTGCCCAGGTTACGTTCCACGTTTATGCAAAAACGCCGGACAATCGACCCATCCGCAATCAACCCCTGCTTACCTACAGCCGTCCCGTCGGCAGCTACGGTGCAGAACCCGTGATGCTGGACTTTTTCCTGACCAATGTGCCGCTGCACATCATTGCCCAGTCCAGCGAAGACGACGACATTCCCGACTGGCGAATTCGCGCCACGGTCAACGGCGAGAGCTTCCTGATCGACCAGTGGCAGCCGATCTATCTGAAGGGGCTGAAACCCGGCAAAAACTGGGTGCAGCTAGAGCTTTTGAACGAAGACGGGGAACCGATTCCCAATGCGTTCAACAATACCGTCCGCGTCATCACCTATGAACCGGGCGGCACAGACACATTAGCCAAGCTGGTGCGCGGCGACCTGACCCTGGACGAGGCCCGCGCCATCGTTGACCCCAACTACAAGCCCGCCCCGAAACCATTGCCCTCGCCCATTGTGAAGGAATCGCCCGCGCCAACGCCTGCGGTGCCCCCTGTCCAAGAATCGCCCGCGCCCGTACCAGCGCCCGCAAAACTAGCTCCTTCGCCTGCCCCTGCTCCAGAACTTGAACAACCCAAGGCGGCAGAACCCAAGGCGACCCCCCCGGAAGCGGTATCCCCTCGAAAATCAGGTTCCAGAGTGTTAGAGCCAGCGGTATCGCCCACTCCCAAGGCGATCGCCCCAGAGCCTTCGCCCAGCCCACGCCAATCGTCGCCCGCTGTGGTAGAGCCAGTGCCGACCCCAGTGCCGACCCCAGTGCCGACCCCAATGCCGACCCCAGTGCTAGCTCCCACACCAGCCGCCGAACCCAGCCCTGTGCCTGTCCGCCCAGCGCGATTCCCGCAGGGATCGCTTCGCGAATCGCCCAAAGCAAAGAAAGTCCAGGAAACCGCGCCTGCATCACCGACACCCGTGGCTCCTCCAGCGGCGACCCCCAGCCCCCAGCCCAACCTGCCAGAGCCAGTGAAAGAGCCAGTGAAAGAGCCAGTGAAAGAGCCAGGGGAGCCAAAGCCGTCCGGTCGAGAGCCATCGGATTTGGAGCCATCTGGCAAAACGCCGGCCCCCAACTCCGCAAAAGTGCCGCCGCCGACTCGCGCGACTGAGTCAGCGCCTACAGTGACTCCAGCGCCCAGAGTGTCCCCCGTGCCCGCCATGCCAACTCCGGAGCCAAGCGTCATCCCAGAGCCGTTGCCAAGTCCCCCTGCCCAGCCTGCTCCAACCCCGTCTGTGCTGCGGGAACTAGAAGAGCAGGTGCAGGAGCAAGTGCAGGAGTTGCCTGCGCCCAGCCCCACACCGCGCGTCAGCCGGCCCGCCCAGCCCAAGCCCAAGAGCTACTTGGGCAGCCTGCGCGATCGCCTGCGGGAGGTTCAGTCTTCAGCCAGCACCAAGGTTGAGGCGCTGCAAGAGTCGCTCCAGTCGGGTGTGAAAGAGTTGCAGGAGTCTGTTAAATCCAAACCTGCTAGCTCCAAGCCTGCTAAATCCAAACCTGCGGAGCCGCCCAGCGCCCGACCCAGCCCGCGACCAGAGTCGATTAGCCCTCCTGCACAGCCTGCGCCACTTTCGGAGCCAACTGCGCCGCCGGAGCCGGTTGATTTAGCGCCAGTAGAGCGATCGCCCCTGCCGGATTTGGTCGCCCCTGCCGCGCCAGAGCGCCTCCCCTTTGAAGAGGAGTCAGAGGAGTGAGGAATTTCTATCACATACTGACTTAGAATTTAGATCAATCTTGGAAGTAAGTTTTAATCCAGAAAATCGCTGAAACAACCGTTTGAATAGGCTTTCAGCCTTGTTCAGGTGGCGAATTCGACGATTTGCTAATGAAAATAGTTTGCAAAAAGATCCAGTGAGCGTCTATCCTGGGAATAGGAGCTATTGACTTTTGTTGTCAATAGAGAGCTGGCTATTGATGTATAGAGCGCTGGTTACGGGGTGCTGCTGATAAAGCTCCCAGATAAAGCTCACAGAGCGCTCTCTAGGCGTGCTTTAAGCACTCGTTGCCCTTCCTTCTGCAAATCTTCACTGACCTGCTGACGCTGGATTGATGAACCCGACCTCCCCCCTAACTGCCGAAACCACGGCCGATTCCGACGCTTCAAGACTGCCAGCGATCGCTATATCTCGGGGCGATCGCTGGCAAGTCTACCACCGCCTCCGAGATCTCGATATTCCGGCATACTGTTTTCCAGATGGGATGCTTCGGGCCGACGTTTCTACGCCCTTGGCTGCCCTCCAGGTGAGGAGCGTGATTTACCAAATCACTGCCTCTCGCAAGGATTTAGTTGAACTATTAGACCGCTGCTGGCGCGTCAAGGGGTAATTCACTTATGGGCCACAAAAGCGAAAAAACACCGTTTCAGATCGAAGGTCGATTTCTAGGACTGTTGGTAAAAGACGGCTACAAGATTAAGGGATTGCGCCTGTCTACAGCGGTTGGAGAACTGTACATTAAGCTGTCGAAAGAAGCGCGGGCAAGCTGTCAGCGGGTGCTAGTGCCAGGTGAGTGGCTCCAGGTCAGCGGCTATCAGCAGTTAGACTATGGCGAGGGGATGGTCAAGTTTAAGGCAGACCATATTCGGGTTGCGTCGCCCAGCGCTGACTTGGCAGGTTTTGAGCGAGCAAGCCGTGGCTTAGAACAGGCTATCCCGGCCCGGCCTCCGGCGCAGCCAGCGGCTTCTGCTCCCAGCGCTAGTGGCACGATTTTATTTTGTCAAAAGTCGGACTGCTGCAAGCGCGGCGGCTGGGCCGTCACCGAGGCAATTCAGCAAGCCTTGGGCGATCGCCAGCTTGAGGGGCAGGTCAAGCTGAAGGGGACGGGCTGCATGAAACAGTGCAAAGCCGGGCCAAACGTCATCATCAACAAAACGCGCTACAGCCGAATCCGTCCAGAAGACGTGCCGCAGATTATCGATCGCCACTTCCCGGCAGCCGCAGACGAACCAACTTCGGCGATCGCCGACCGTGGCCAGTGTTAAGCCTCTATGCTTCCTGCATTGCCAATCGAAAGCGCTATCGGGCTGAAGGAAGGCCCCCAACAGCCCAAACTAGAGATTTTTGAGAATCGCAGAGCATTGCAGAGCATTGCTGAAATCTAGCGCTGCTCAATGGGTAGCCTTATTATCGACCTCATAATCTCCTCATTATCTGATGTTGAATAGATGGTTCAACCAGGCTCTCAGCGTCGGGCGCATCCCAGTTCTGCAAATTCGCCCTCATCCCCCAGCCCCTTCTCCCGTTTTGGGAGAAGGGGAGCCGGATTAGAAGTCCCTCTCCCAGAGCGGGAGAGGGATTTAGGGTGAGGGTTACAAAAGTGGAATGCACTCTCAGCGTCCTCTTATCTTTCCTTATCTTTCTCTTATGGCGCTTTTAACCAGCCATCATTTCACTGTCATCCACTGCATCCATCATGAATAGCAGGCTGAATGCCTAAAGATCCTTGATAGGAACGCAAGCCAGAACGTAGTGCTGATGGCTTTTGTTCACTCATGCAGATACTTTGCTTTAGCCAAGCTGCGTTGTGATGTTGATTTTGGAGATGACTTGAGATGAATACGCTAGAACACAAAAAGCTAGAAAGTCGAAATCTGTGGATGGGCGCTGCCCTAGCGCTCGCTGCCGGATTGACCCTTGCCCCTAGCGCGATCGCCCTGCCTGAGGCCGGACTCGCCTCCTCCTCCGCTTCCTCGATCCTGGTTGCCCAAGCCCTGACCAGCACAACCGGAACCGTGATCGATGCCGACCCCCGTGAAGACACGGTTCGCCTGAGACTCTCGGATGGCAGTATCCGCATGTTTTCTCTGTCTGCCCAGGAACAGCGTCAGCTTGGGCTAGAGCGGGGTGCCGACGTGATGCTGACAATGAGCGGCAACCGCATCATCACCATGACTCGCCTGATTTCTTCTTCCCCGGAGACAAGCACTACTGCGACCGTTGTGGATGCTGACCCCCGTGAAGACACCGTGCGGCTGAGACTGGCAGACGGCAGCATCCGCATGTTCTCGCTGGCTGCCCAAAAGCAAGGTCAGTTGGGACTGTCCCCCGGTGCAGAAGTGATGTTGACGATGAGTGGCGATCGCATTGTCACCATGATGCGGATGGTTTCGGTGCAGCCCTTAGAACAAGTTGAGGCCACGATCGTCGAGCTAACCCCCCGTCTCGATCGCATCCGAGTCCGTCTGGCCGATGGCTCGATTCGTCTGCTGTCCCTTTCGGTTCAGGATCAGGCTCGTTTGGGGCTGCGGAATGGCTCGGCCGTGACCTTGACCACTCGCGGCAACCGGATTGAGACGATGACTTCCAATAACCAGGTTGCAACCGTAACTGACCCAGGTCAGTCCTGAGGATTTGCCCTCAGTGTTTCTACTCCGACGGTACGGTAGCGGACGACTGGGACGTAAAACATTCAGGAGAAACTCCCAGGAGGAACTCCCGAAAAACTCCCCAAGTTTCGCTTAGTCCCGGTTTCTATCCGATTCACAGCAGCATTATGGATCAAGAGCTTTGGCTTTGATCCCTTGATCTCTGGAATAGCCTCTGGAATAGCCCGTGATAGATTGTTTGCTTGACTTCCGAAAATCGTTGTACAGCCTCTCTGTGCAGCGATTTTTTCATGCCGTGTTGTAGGGCAAATCTCTCCAACTATAATCCTCTAATCTTTAACCCTGATCCAATCCTCTAATCTTTAACCCTGATCCAATTCTTTTCTTCTTGCCTTTCAGGAAGTAGATTGGCGCAACATACTACAGGTGTATTACGATAGGGCCAGTTCTTTTAGGAGGCTTTACAAGGAGGCCCTAGACAATGCAAACCCTAAACCGCACATCGACCACAGAAATGGAAGTGACCAGCATCCGGCTAGAGCGATCGCTCAAGGAGCGGCTCAAAGAAATTGCCGGAAGCCAGGGCTATCAGGCGTTAATTCGGGAGGTGCTGTGGCGCTATGTGCAGCAAAAAAGCGGTGAGGCCCCATCCCTCCTGTCGCGGGACGAGATTCAATCCAGCGTCGCGGCGATCGCCCATCAAGAAACCCACTGCGCCCTCACAGGCACCTTGATCAAGCCCCGCCAACAAATGCTATTGGGGCTGACGCTTCAGGGAGACATGGTGCCCCTCAGTGTGGGAAGCTTGGACTCTTAGCCAAGACGATGGGCTAAGAATCTGGGCAAATATTTTATCGACGGCTGCCGATGGCTCCTCGCACGCGAAAACAATTTGGGCAACACTGGCTCCGCAGCGATCGCACGCTTCAGCAAATTGTGGACGCTGCCAGCCTATCAGAGGGCGATCGCGTCTTGGAAATTGGCCCCGGCACGGGCATTCTGACGCGCCGCCTCTTGCCCCTGGCCGCTGCGGTGGTGGCGGTAGAAATCGACCGCGACCTGTGCAAGCTGCTGGCCAAGCAATTGGGGGAAACGCCCAATTTCCTGCTGCTGCAAGGAGATTTTCTGTCGCTGGATCTGGACGCGCTGCTGGCCAATTTTCCCCAGTTTCAGCAGCCCAACAAGGTCGTTGCCAATATTCCCTACAACATCACCGGGCCGATTTTGGAGCGACTGCTGGGCAGCATTGCCGCACCCAATCCGCGCCCGTTTGACTCGATTGTGCTGCTGCTGCAAAAGGAAGTGGGCGATCGCCTCTGCGCCAGCCCCAGCAGCAAGGTCTACGGCGCGTTGTCGGTGCGGGTGCAGTATCTTGCCCAGTGCGATCGCATCTGCCACGTCCCCGCCAGCGCCTTTCATCCGCCGCCTAAGGTCGATTCCGTCGTTGTGCGCTTGACCCCGCGCCCGTTTGCCCCCGCCGCCGCCGATCCCCACCGTCTGGATCGGCTGGTGAGGCTGGGCTTTGCCACCCGCCGCAAAATGCTCCGCAATACGCTGCACTCTGCGGTGGACAAGGAGGCGCTAGGGCTGCTGCTGGAGCAACTAGGGCTGAATCCCCAGGCCCGCGCCGAAGACCTGAGCGTGGCGGATTGGGTGGCAGTCAGCAACGGACTGGGGGTGTCGGAGGGGGAATGAGCAGTGGTTTGGCAAAAAATAGCCCGACGATTGGTCAGGCTGTGAGCAAGTATCAATGTCTTGATAGGTTACGCAAGGTGCAACTTTGCCGATCCCCCTCACCCTGAATCCCTCTCCCAGAGCGGGAGAGGGACTCCTATCCTCTCTTGCTCCCCTTCTCCCGACCTGGGAGAAGGGGCTGGGGGATGAGGGCAGCTTGAAATTTGCACACACGTTGGTCTGGTCTAGACAGGTTGGTCTAGCCAGGTTGAATGAAAATGAACGCTAGGGGCGATCGCCCCATGCATAAGCCCACTGGCAAATCTACTGGCAAGCCTACTGGCAAACCTACTTGCGGCCTGCGGGTTCTGCGTCCAGATCTTCTACAGACGGGCGCTCTAGGGCGATCGCTGGAACGACGATGGCAAAGGGCTTTTCTTCGATAAAGCTTTCTTCAGCAACCGCTTCAGCCGCCGCATCGGGCGCGACCACGGGCTGGAGCTTGCGGGCGCGGTAGGCCTTGAGGGCAAAGGCTCCCCCTGCGAGGGCGGCGATCGCCGCAATACCGCCACCCAGCAGGCTCATCCGGTTCGCGCTGGGCGACTGGCTGAGGGTGTCAACGGGCGTAGAAGGGGTATCCGTCAGCGTGGTCGTGGAATTAAATTTGGCAAAACCGCAGGGCGACGCAGCCGCAGGCAGAGAGAGGATGGCAGTGCCCGCCAGTGCCACGGCGGAAGCCGCCGACAGAGCAGACAGTTTCAGGCTACGGTTCAGGCTTGCATTCAAGCTCATGCTGTCCTCCAAGGGGGTTAAAGGCGTTTAGTATCGTAACCACACGGAAATTACAGACCAGTTTACGGAAGTTGAGAAATTTTGCAATTTATCTCTCAGCTTTAATCATTTGGCGTTTGGCGCAATGCTGCCAGAAGCGTCCTGCCAGAAGCGTCCTGTCTGATGTAAATCCGATGTAAATCTGATGTAAAACGGATAGGGCGATCGCCCTTCCCCGGTTCTATGACTCGAATGCTGGGACTCGAAATGCTGTGACTCGAAATTCTAGGACTCGAATGCTGGGACTCGAAATGCTGTGACTCGAAAAATCCTGCTCACGTCGTTTACCACCTGGAAACCCGAACAGCCTTCCAACTCGTCGGATGATTTGTTGGCGGATCTGTTGCAGTGCGATTTGGACTTTCTGGACTCGCTGCATGTCCTGCGGCGGCTACCTGTTGACTTTGAGCAAGCACCCAAGCTGGCGATCGCCCACATCCAGCAAGTCCAGCCCGATTTGGTCGTCTGCTGCGGTATGGCAGAAACGCGCGATCGCCTGACGCTGGAGGTGCAGGCGGTACAGGGCGATTCGCAAAGCGACCCCCACGGGCATCGCATCCTGAAAACGTCCCTCGACCTGCCGCGCCTCGCCGCCGACCTGCCCCACACCGACCTCAGCTACGATGCCGGACGCTTCGTGTGCAACGCGCTCTACTTCTCCCTGCTGGAACACGCCCAGACCACCCAGCGTCCCTGCCTGTTTGTCCACATTCCCGTCCTCACCCCCGCCAACCGCCTGCCCATTCTGCAAGACTTCTGCCAGGTTCTCCATCGCCTGATTCACCTCTAGTCCCGACTAAGCTGTGCTATTTTTTCCCCTACTACTTACGCCTCCAGTCCTCGCCCAAGCGCCCGCCCCCATGCCCCAGGAAATCGTCGTGCCACGGGAGGTGCGCCCTCTGCCGGGGCAGCTTGACGACACGCTCCAGTTCAACAGCAATAGCCCGGAACTGGTCGGCTCGGAGGGCATTTTGCTTTCAACCTTTCCGCCTGCGGGCAAGCAGCACCCCGCCGCCCATCTGGATGTGCCGCTGGCGGGGCGGTTTGATGTGTTTGCCCATCATGTGTTTCGGGCGGTGTCGCCGGATAATCTCACCAGCCTGTATCTTGGCATTGTGCTGCACAATCCAGGTTCCCAACCCGTGACGATTCAGGTGATGAGCGCCGCCAGCTACCTGAGCCAGCCCGATGCGCCGTTTATCACCCTGCCAGGATGGGTAGAAAATCCCGATGGCAGCGTGTTTGCCGGACCGGGCAGCCGCGCCATGAGCGACGTGCTGCGGGGGCGGCGCAGCGAGGTCTTTCCCGATCGCCTGGTGATTCCGCCGGGGGGCTATCAACTGCTGCTGAATGCGCCGATCCCGGTGGCGACGCTCGACCCGCCGCTAAATGGCCGCTCGACTCTGGCGCGGCTGCGGAGTGATGGCCCGGTGTATGCTGCGAGTTTGGCCCTGTTTGCTCGCCGCGATGCCGATGGAAACGAGCAAGCGCCGACGCTGGAAGACTGGGTAAGCCTGCTGGCAACAGGAGATTTGGCAGTGCCGCGCGATCGCCCCCCCACTCCACCGGGCGAACCGGGGGCAATCATCTACGGGCGGGTGGCAGGCGTGGCGCAGGGATCTCGCTGGGCTGCGCGAATCACAGACGAACCCAACGGCCCCCACCTCAGCATTCCACCCGCAGGCACGGGCGTTTCGTACCCGTTGAGCAGCTTGGTGGCGGGGCGACTGGGCACGGGCCAAACCCAGACTGCGCCGCTGATCGTGCGCTACGACGACACCGCCTACGCCGCCCACGGCAACTACGCCGTAGAGTATGACCTGGCGCTGCCGCTGCATAACCCGACGAACCAATTGCAGCGGGTGGCGATCGCCCTGCAAACCCCCATCAAAGAAGACACCCTCAGCCAGAACGGGCTACGCTTTTTTGACCCATTGCCAACGCAGACCTTCTTTCGCGGCACGGTGCGGGTGCGCTTTTTCGACAGCCGAGGGCTAAACCGCACGCGCTATGTGCATCTGGTGCATCGACGGGGCGATCGCAGCGCTCCCCTGGCCGTCCTTGACCTGCCGCCGGGGGGTCGTCGGTTTGTGCAGGTGACGTTCCTCTACCCGCCCGACGCAACCCCGCCGCAAGTGCTGACATTGCAAACTCTTAGGGATTAGTGAGAGCGAAATCAATACAAGACATTAAGCTTTCCCCCGATATTGATTTAATTCAGTAAAATTGAATACAGAAAGTAAGTTTGAAATAGCCATTCCGTTTCCCGAAATTGCTTGCCGGAACGTTGTATCTAATGGTGTACCCAGTATCTAGTACCCGTGTCTAGTACCCAGTACCTAACGGTGTACCCAAGCAGCCAGCGCGAATCGTCAGTACGAATAGCTAGCACAAATAGCTAGGACGAGCGGCCAGCGTTGTGTCTAGTTCCGTGACTCATTCTCTGTGACTCATTCATAGATTCATAGAGCTTGGTTTTTATAGAGGCTGGTTACGCACGGTGATTCCTCGGAATCGCTATCGCAACTGCCTAAGTTCTCGCATCGGGGAGCGATCGCGCTATCTGCGCTTGCCTACTTTCGCCACACCAGCTTTCTGCTGATCTCACGGGCATTTCCCGCATTGTTCGCTTCAACAGATTTCCAGAACTATTCAGAGAAAAATTAGGAGAGTAAAAAATGCCTACCGATGTTTCCACTGGCCTCGCCATCATTGCCATCGTCTGCCTTGCTTCGGCTGCCCTGTCGCCCGTGCTGATGTGGATTCTGCCCGATCGCACTCGCGTTGAAAAAGCATAGGCTTGACCTGTTTGGTGTTCTTCGCTGATCCCTGGCTTCTGTAGAGGCTGGGGATTCGTTTTTCTAGCGTTTCTAAGTGCTTGCCCGCGGGCGCATCCCAGTTCTGCAAGTTTGCCCTCATCCCCCCAGCCCTTCTCCCGCTTTGGGAGAAGGGAGCCGGATTGGAAGCCCCTAATCCAAAATCGATATACCTTTCCTACTCCCGCTGTCCCAGCATTTCCATCGCCATGCTGAGACTCGTCTTCATGCGGTTAAACGCCGCCGCGAGTTTGCCAATTTCGTCATTGGATTTTTGCTGAAAATCAGCATCCATATTGCCCAGGCTGATTTCGTTGGCGACGGTCGCCATGCCTTTGATTGGGTTAATGACGGCCCGACGCAGCAGCCAGTTCAGCAGCGACATCACCAGCAAAAACGCACCTGTAACGATGCCCATAAACAGCAGAAAGGCGCGGCGGGCGCTGTCGATCACGCCGCTGGCGGGGACAGAGATCATCTGTGCGCCGACGATTTCATTCAGTTGCCAGCCAAAGCCGTTTTCGCGGCCGTAGGTGGTGAGCTGACTCTTGGGCGCAGCTTCTGGGGTGCTGTGGCAGCGCAGACAGCTTTCTTTGGTGATGGCAATGGGTTTTGCCGTGTAGTAGAGCCGTCCCGCAGGCGACTGGCGATAGCCAGAGAGTTCTTTGAGATTGGCATTGCTGCGAAACTGCTCCACGATGGAGGCTTCAAAGGTGTCGGCTTTGTCGCGCAGGTTGGTGGGATTGAGCGTGGCTTCTTTGTAGAAAAAGTCGGTATATTCAGGGCTTTTTCGCAGGTTCTCAAACACTTCGCGGGCGGAATAACCTGGCACAGTTTGGGGCAAAAATTCCGCTTCCGTTTCCAGTCGGGGAGCCAGTTCTGGGTTGATCTGCTCGGAGGTATAGTCTCGGACAGCAAGCATGGTCTGCATCAGGATGTTGGCCTTGCCCACCACGGCTTGCTCGGCATCCCGGTTCAAAATGCGGGAAAAGGCTAGGCCGCTGAGGGCGATCGCCCCCAAAAACACTAGCAGCAGCAGCAAGTTAAACTTCCGGCTCAAGTTAAGGTTTTGCAACATTTGAAAAACCTGGAATCTGCCTATAATGCTTGATTCCAATGATATGGTTCGGATCGGGACATTCTGTTTTTTCGCCGGATTGCCTTAATGAATACCCTCTCTCGCCGCACGCTCCTGCGCCTGTCGAGTCGGGCAGTGCTAGCTCAAGGCATCATTGGACTTCTTGCTGCCTGCAACCGTCGAGACAATTCCACTGCGACTCGGTTGGATAAGTTAACCGTTGGTGTGGTGGCCTACGGCGAAGGCGCAACATCCATCGACCAATACCAGCCGTTTTTGGATTATTTGCAGGCTCAGACCAAAATGCTGGCAGAACTGGAGCCAGCCTATAACGAAGTAAAAGCCGTTGAGCAACTCCAGCGACAGGTCTGGTCTTTGGCCTTTGCGCCACCGGGTCTGGCGGCGATCGCCCTCTCCCGCGCCCAATACCTGCCGCTGTTTCCGCTGGAGGGGGTGAACAACCTCAGTTCCGTCCTAGTAGTGCGCGACGACAGCCTGATTCAAGACCTCAGCGATGTGAATAAAAGAATCGTGGCGCTGGGGCAGCCGGGGTCTGCGACGGGCTACTACGTGCCGCTGTATGAACTCTATGGCACCACGCCATCGGAAGTGCGGATCGCCTCCACCCCCGCTACCGTAATGGAGTGGTTGGCAAATCAGGAAGCCGACCTGGGCGCATTGGCCCGAGATGAGTTTGACCGACTGCGGCCACAGTTCAGCCCCGCAACCTTCCGAATTGTGCGAGCCAGCCGCCGCATCCCCTCCGGCTCCGTGCTGATCAGCCCCGCCGTCAACCGCAATCAGCAGGCGGTGATCCAAAAAGCCATGAGCGAGGTGCTGCCCACCCTTGCCCAGCAGGTCGGCTATATCCCCAATGCCGCGCCGCCCGATTACACCACGCTGATTGAATTCATCGAAAAGGTAAAGCCGATCGAGGCACACATTAACGAAAAGCCGGCCCGACTCTACGAATGAAGTAGCGTGAAGCAGCGAGTCAAGACGGACTGCAAGGACTGACCTATGCCCCCCCAAACCGATGGGCAGGTAGCCCTGCGGCATCCGTCCGCAAGCAGAACAAGTCGCCCGCATAAAAGCCCGCATGAATTTCCGCCTGGCTTAGTCCCACCGATGCCGTCGTAATATAGAGATCCGTTAGCCCTGCCCCGCCAAAAATGGGACAGGTGGGACGCTGCACGGGCAGCGGGATGCGCTCCAATTCTCGACCCGCAGCATCACACTTCACCACACACCAGCCATCCCACAGCGCCGACCAGAGATTGCCTTGGGTGTCGATTGCCAATCCATCGGGTTCTACGGGTTCATCGCCCAAATCCACCAGCACCCGGCGATCGCCAATCGTTCCCGTCGCCGCATCAAAGCGGTAGGCAAAAATCTTCCGCTGGGGCGAGTCCGTCAGATAAAAGGTATCGCCTGCCGGATTCCAGCCCAGTCCGTTAGAAATCGTCAAGCCCGTTTCCATTGTCTGCCAGGAGCCGTCTGGATCGTAGCGATACAGTGCGGCCTGCTGGGGTTCCGGGCTAATCGACCCAATCCAGAAGCGCCCCTGGGCATCGCATTTGCCGTCGTTGAAGCGCGTGCCAGGACAGTCGAACTCGGCGGTATACAGCGTGTGCTGCGTGCCCGACTGGGTATCCAGCAGCGCCAGCCGATTGCCAAGGGCCATCAAGATTTGCTGCTCCCCGGCCAGGGCGATCGCGCTGACCACATCACCCACGTCAAAGAAGCGATCGCGCCCCGTCGCTGGGTCAAACTGATGCACCCGATGGTTGTAGATATCCACCCAGTAGAGCAACTGAGCATCCCAGTCCCAAAGCGGACACTCTCCCAGACGGGCGCGGGCGTTGAAGACGTTTTGAACGGCAGTTGCAGTTGGATTCATGGGGCGCTGATTGGGGATTTTGGATTTGGGATTTTGGATTGGCGGCGATGGGCGGAAGAGTTGGGCAGATCGGGCGCTTTATTAGCCTTTGATTAACCTGATTACCGGATTAACCGGGTTTTCAGCGCCTTAGCTCCTCCGCCTTTGCTGCTCACTAAGCCGACCAGGCCTCGCGAAAATCGGCATATAGCGTCAAGCCACCGTCGATAAAGAGGGTTTGCCCGGTGATGTAGGCGGCTTCGTCCGAGGCCAAAAACGCCACGGCAGCGGCCATCTCGTCCGAGGTTCCGGCTCGACCCATTGGAATGTGGCTTTCCACCTGGGCACGTTTTTCTGCGTCTTCTGTCCAGGCGTTGTTGATGGGGGTAACGGTTGCGCCAGGGGCGATCGCATTCACCCGGATGCCCCGATCTGCGTACTCCAGCGCCAGGGTCTTGGTCATGTTTTCCATGCCGCCTTTGCTGATGGCGTAGGTGACGTAGAGGGGGCGGGGAATGATTTCATGGACGCTGGAAATGTTAATAATCACGCCAGACTGTCCCCGATCGAGCCAGTGCCGGATCGACTCTCGCGCACAGAGAAACGCGCCCCGCAGGTTTACGTTCAGGATGCGGTCAAAGTCTTCTGCGGTGACCTCGTGGGCAGGTTTCTCGGTTTGGATGCCTGCATTGTTGATGAGGATGTCGAGACTGCCCAACTTTTCTATCGTGGTGGCTATGATCTGGCGGATGTCATCCTCTTTGGACACGTCGCCCTGGATCAAGAGCGATCGCACGCCGCAGGCCTCCACCCCATCACAGGCTTTCTGCATGGCTTGAGTTTGGGTGTCTTGGGCTGCGTCTGGATTGCTGCGATAGTTGATTACAACGTTGCACCCCTCCTGCGCCAGCCGAATGGCGATCGCCTGCCCAATGCCTGAAGAGGCCCCCGTCACCAGGGCCGTTTTTCCTTGTAGTCCCTTCATAAAGCCTCGCTGTAAGTGGCGATGAGTAAATTTGGCGATGAGTAAATGGTGAAGGTGAAGCCGCAATCCACCCGCTCAAGGATCAAATTCGTTTAAGTCGTGCCTATCTAGCACTCCAAAAGCTCAGGGTCTAACTGGCAATCCAAAATCGCAAATCTAAAATCGAAAATCCACACAGGGGGATGGGATCGTCGATTCACGGCCTGTTCCAATGGCAATGCGCTTGGGGAGCGGAGGCGCAACCCTGTCTTCAAAAACCTCATTAGCCTACCCTTTTCGGCGTGTGCAGGAGTGTGTGCTGGTTAGCTTGGGGAATCTACGGCATAGATATCGTCCCCACGACCCAGCGCAAACCGTAGCGAGTGAGGCGCGTCCTTGGAGGACAGCGTGAGGAAGATGAGCAGGGCGATCGCCGTCAGCACCGCCGACCAGCCGAAAATTGCGCGAAAGCCCACTTGGTCGGACACTGCCCCCAGCACCGGCCCCGCCATCGCAATGCCGACATCAAACCCCACCATGCACAGGCTGAACATGCGACCCCGCTCGTTGGGCAATGCCCGATCGGCCATCAGCGCCGCCATCATGGGAATCAGAATACCCGCGCCGGCCCCTTCCAAAAAGCCGCCCAGCAAGAACTGCAACGTGCTGCTGGCCTGCCACAGCACCACCATCGAAAGGGTATACAGCACCAGGCTGAAGCTAATGAACGGGCCGCGTCCGTAGGAATCTGACGCTCGACCCACGGGCAGGCGAATCGTGAAGCTGGCGATCGCCGCTGCCGTATACAATAGCCCCACATTAAACGTCACACCCGACTCGGCCACCAGCAGCGGCACAAACGTCGTCAGCGCCCCAAACGATAGCCCCACCAGCAGCAGCACCAGCGCAGGCGTTCGCACCGCAGGATGAGCAAGCTGCAACCAGAAATTTTCGCGGCGATGGCGTTGAGTCGGTGGGTGCTTTTCAATGTGCGGCTCCCGAATCGGCAGCAACAGCGCCAATCCCAGTAGACCCAGCGCTGCCGATGCCAAAAACGTCGCCTGATAGCCCCAGGCAGCTTGCAAAAACCCGCCCATAGCTGGGCCCAGCCCCATGCCAATCGGGTTCACCAAGCTCATGTAGCCAATTAGCTCGCCGCGATGTTGGGGAGGAGACAGATCCACCACCAGCGCACTGTAGGCCAGCGCAAAGGCGGCAATGCTCAGCCCGTGAAAGGCCCGCACCGCCGCCAGTTGCACCATCGACTCGGCAAAAATGTAGATTAATGGGGCGATCGCCACCACAGCCATGCCCAACAGCAACGTAATCTTGCGTCCCCGATCATCGGCAAGCCGCGCCAACTGTGGCCGCGACCCCAATAGCCCAATGGCAAAACAGCCCATCACCAGCCCCACCATCTGCCCCGTCGCCCCAGACGACTGCACGTATAGCGGCAAAATCGGCAGCAGCGATGCCAGCGATGCCCAGAAGAGTAAACCCGCGACAAACAGCAACCCCAAGTTCCGCCGATCGGACGGGCAAAGCATCG
Organism: Thermoleptolyngbya sp. M55_K2018_002; assembly: GCF_015295965.1. NCBI lineage: Bacteria > Bacillati > Cyanobacteriota > Cyanophyceae > Oculatellales > Oculatellaceae > Thermoleptolyngbya > Thermoleptolyngbya sp. M55_K2018_002. The sequence continues at coordinate 773 of NZ_DVEA01000396.1, read as the reverse complement.
AAAAAACTTTCAAATCGAAACCCCCTCAGCGATGGCGGCTCAGCCCCGATATAGCAGCCTTTCCTCTTCATCATAAGGCTACAATTCTTTAGACCTGGCAAATCGCTGAGGTAGCGGCCTCGTATTGAGAACCACAAGTCAGGAGGATTAAACCGAAATCGGCGCAGAGAGCTGGCGGATGCAGCCATCGCCAATCGCATCTTCTAGCAATGACAGCAACATGCGATCGCGCTGCGACAGGCTTCCTGAGGCAACCAAGTCGGCAATTCGAGCCTGCATTGCGGGCGACAACTCGCCAAACTCAAGCGCTGTGCGAACGCAAAACTCTAGGTCGTTTGTCACAGGTACACTCCAGTCCAACATGGCTGCACGGTCTTCAAGAAAACATAAAAGACGGGCGATCGCCCTCCGTAGTTTCCAATGGGTTACGCCCTCAAGGGGCTGCGGAATTCCCCTACGTAAATTAACGGAACCCAGAGTAAATAGGGCATGAATAGGGCAACTGTCAACGCATCCAATCCGCAAGATCAATGAATGACTCCGTTTCTACACCTAATCTTCAATGAAGTCCGGGGTTCGATCAAGGGGGCATGACCCTATTTTCACGGAGATGTGACTCCCGAAGCGGCTAGCTAGCGGCCCACTAGGGGTCGGCTTGGAGGGCGAATCGGGAGGGCAGCAGCGGTCAAAGTCAAGGTGGCGAGTTGGCAGGGCGATTGCCCTTCCCAGACCTCCCGAATATTCTTACCCCAAAAATCGTGCTGAACAGATGT
>NZ_DVEA01000022.1:0-17707 GCF_015295965.1 Thermoleptolyngbya sp. M55_K2018_002 | reverse complement strand
GCAGTGGACTGGTGTCCCGCGAGTGCCGCCTGCAAGCTGCGAACCATACTTCTGACTTTTCAATACTAAAAACTTATCGCCTGGGGAAAGGGCTTGCCTGTAGTAGAGGGGGATACAGTTCTCAGCCGTCTGTCCGTCTTAACATCAGCGGATTGACTAGGACGTTGACCGCTCACGCACCTACAGGTTCTTTCTCCAAATTCCTATGCCTGCCACGTTTACCCTGCCTCGGGATTGCACCTTCAGCCCTTCTGATTGGGAAGCGCTCGCCCCATTCTGGTATCCCGTTGCCTTTGCCCACGACGTTACCGATAAGCCCGTGGGGGTGCGCCTGCTCGACGAGCGGCTGGTGCTTTACCGGGCAGGCGATGGCGGCGTAATGGCGGCAAAAGACCTCTGCCTGCATCGCGGCGCTCCCCTCAGCATGGGCTGGGTTGAAGATGGCGAACTGGTTTGCGCCTACCACGGCGTTCGGTATACCCAGGACGGTCAATGCGTCTGCATTCCGGCTGCCCCCGATGCCACAATTCCCAAGCGTCTCCGCCTCACGACCTACCCGGTGCGAGAGCAGTACGGATTGATCTGGGTACGGCTGGTGGACAATGGCCCGGTTCCCTTTCCCGAATTTGATGCGTGGGATGACCCCGACTACATCCAGATCATTCCCGATTCGGTTTATCTAGATGCGGCGGCGGGTCGCCAGATCGAGGGTTTTCTAGATGTCAGTCACTTTGCTTTTGTCCACAAAGACTCCTTTGGGGAGCGGGATAATCCTGAAGTGCCCGACTATCCCGTGACCTTCACTGAGGGCGGATTTACGGCGGACTACGTGAGTTCCGTCAGCAATCTGCCCCACGGCTGCAAACACCTCAGCCCGCCAGGGTTTCAGTGGCGGCGGCTGTTTCAGGCCTGGCTGCCGTTCACGGTCAAGCTCTCAGTCACCTTCCCCAACGGAATGCTGCATATTCTGAATGCGGCCAGCCCCATTTCAGCCCGCAAGACCCGCGTATTTTCGCCCCTCTGTCGCAACTTTGATAAAGACGCGCCTCTGGAAGAAACGCTGGACTTCAACCACCAGGTTTTTGGCGAAGATAAGGAAATTGTCGAGGAACTCTGGCCTGAGGATTTGCCGATTAACCTGGCGGATGAAGTCCACATTGCGGGCGACAAAAGCTCCATTACCTACCGCAAGCTGCTGGCCAAGCTGGGACTGGGGCGATCGTTTACGAGCTAATTGATCCGCAAATGCACTTGCGTAAATCGCGCTAAATCGCGCAAGTCAGATCGCCTGCCCGCTGGCTGAAGCGGAGGTTTTCGCTATAGTCGATGGGGCAATCGATGATGGCAGGTACGTCTTGCGCTAGGGCTTCCTTGAGCGTGGGGATAAAGTCGGTAGTGGCGGAGATACGATAGCCTTTCAGCCCCATACTTTCCGCTAGCTTCACAAAGTCGGGATTGGTGAACTTGATAAACGCCGACTCGCCGAAGTGGTTGTGCTGCTTCCATTCGATCAGCCCATAGCCGCCATCGTTGAAGATAATCGTGACGAACGGCGTACCGATGCGGAGCGCGGTTTCTAGCTCCTGATTGTTCATCATGAAGCCGCCATCCCCCGTCACAGCGACCACCTTGCGGTTTGGGGCGACCAGCTTGGCGGCGATCGCCCCTGGTATGGCAATCCCCATTGCCGCGAAACCGTTGGAGATAATGCAGGTGTTGGGGCGATCGCAGTGATAGTGTCTCGCCATCCACATCTTGTGCGCTCCCACGTCCGAAATGACGATATCTTCTGGCCCCATCACCGTTCGCAAATCGTGGATTAGCTTTTGTGGCTTGACGGGAAAGCTATCGTCCTTGGCGTGTTCCTCATAGTCGGCCAGAATGTCTTTTCGCAGGTGAATGGCGTAGGGTTCGGGCTTGTCTTGGCGATCGCTCCGCCGCAAGATCTCTTCCAGCGAATCGGAGATATCGCCAATCACTTCTGCCAGGGGAATATAGCTGCTGTCGATTTCCGCAGGGGTGGCGTTGATGTGAATAATCGGGATCTCCCCCGTCGGATTCCAGCGCTTGGGCGAATACTCGATCAGGTCGTAGCCGATGGCAATCACCAGGTCGGTATTGTCAAATCCGCAGCTAATGAAGTCACGCTGCTGCAAGCCCACCGTCCACAGGGCCAGGCGATCGGTGTAGGGAATCACGCCCTTGCCCATAAAGGTATTGGCGACGGGAATATTGAGCGATCGCGCAAAGTGGGTCACCGCATCACTGGCATGGGAGCGAATTGCCCCATTCCCCACCAGGATGATGGGATTCTGGGCTTGCGAAATGGCAGCGGCTGCCCGTTCAATGCTGTTAAACGACGCATACACTTTTTCAATCGCTTCTTTTCGCAGTGGCGTTCCCTCCACCGTCATTGCTGCGATATTTTCCGGGAGATCAATGTGTACGGCACCGGGTTTTTCGCTTTGTGCAATCTTGAACGCCTTGCGGACAATTTCTGGGGTAATGCTCGGTCGTACGATTTGCGCGTTCCATTTCGTGACGGGTGAAAACATGGCGACCAGATCGAGATACTGATGCGATTCAATATGCATCCGATCCGTACCCACTTGCCCGGTAATAGCCACCAGCGGCGCACGGTCTAGATTGGCATCCGCTACGCCCGTCATCAGGTTCGTTGCGCCGGGCCCCAGCGTAGACAAACACACGCCCGCTTTGCCCGTCAGCCGCCCATACACATCCGCCATAAACGCCGCGCCTTGCTCATGTCGCGTGGTGATGAAGCGGATTGACGAGTGCTTCAGCGCCTCCAAGACATGCAGGTTTTCCTCACCTGGCAAACCAAAGATGTATTCCACACCTTCGTTTTCCAGACATTTCACAAGCAGTTCGGCGGTGTTGAGAGAGGTCATGCGAGAGGTCATACAAGGTTTCCTGTAGGTTGGTAATTTGGAGGGAATGGGTGCGGATGCGAATCAGAAAAAGGCTATGAGGCGTGTTACTGGGCGGGTGGGTATTTAGCGTGTGGGTATTTAGAGAACTCAAGCGAACTTAGAGAATTAGAGAACTGAAGAGAACTTAGAGAACCAATTCGTCCCCTTACTTAACCCAGACGGTTTTGACGTTGACGAATTCCAGAATGCCTTCGCGGCCCAGTTCGCGGCCATAGCCGGAGCGCTTGATGCCGCCGAAGGGGAGGCGCGGGTCTGATTTCACCATGCCGTTGAGGAAAACGCTGCCTGCTTCCAGTTCTGCGATGAGGCGATCGCCCTCTTCAGGAATTTGCGTCCAGGCGCTCGCGCCCAGCCCAAAGGGGGTGCTGTTGGCCAGACGAATGGCGGCATCCAGGTCGGGCACTCGGAAGACCGTGGCGACGGGGCCAAAGATTTCTTCCTGGGCAATGGGGGCATCGGGCGGCACATCGACGACAATCGTCGGCGGGTAAAAATTGCCCTGGCTCAGTTTGGCATCAGCTTTGGTGGGCACGTCATCCGGGTCGCCGCCGACCAGCACCCTGCCGCCCGCCTCGATGCAGGCTTCTACTTGGTGGTGAACTTCGTGCAAAATGGCAGGCGTGGCCAGCGGCCCAATCTGGGTTTCGGGCAAAAGCGGATTGCCAATTTTCAGGGCTTTGTATTTCTCAACTAAGGCATTGAGGAACGCATCGGCGATCGCCTCTTGCACGATGAAGCGCTTGGCCGCGATGCAGGACTGACCATTGTTAATCATGCGGGCCGTCACGGCAGTAGACACGGCTACGTCCAGATCGGCGCTGGCCATGACGACGAACGGATCGCTGCCGCCCAGCTCCAGCACGGTTTTCTTGAGATACTTTCCCGCAGTAGAGGCGAGGCTGGCTCCGGCGGGTTCGCTGCCTGTCAGCGTGGCGGCCTTGATGCGATCGTCTGCGACGATTTGCGCTACCTTATCCGCGCCAATCAGCAGCGTTTGAAAGGCCCCTTTTGGAAAACCGCCCCGTTCCAGAATGTCCTGAATTGCCAGGGCCGACTGGGGCACGTTGGAGGCATGTTTCAGCAGGCCGACGTTGCCCGCCATCAGGGCTGGCGCAGCAAACCGAAACACCTGCCAGAAGGGAAAATTCCACGGCATCACCGCCAGCACAATCCCCAGCGGCTGATACATGACGTAGCTGCGGCTGGCATCGGTTTCGATGGGCACGGGCGCGAGAAATTTCTCGGCGTTTTCGGCATAAAAGCGGCAGACCCAGGCGGATTTTTCCACTTCGGCAATCGACGGGCCGATGGGCTTGCCCATTTCCAGGGTCATTAATTTGGTAATTTCTGCTTTTTCCTGTTCTAGAATTTCGGCAGCGGCGTAGAGCCATTGGGCCCGCTGGGCTAGGGGGGTGTGGCGATAAGACTCGAACGTGTGTTGGGCAGCGTCGATGGCGCGGGCGATCGCCCCATCGGTCAGTGCGTCAAATGTTTGTAGCGTTTCGCCAGTCGCCGGGTTTACTGTAGCGATTCCCATGACTAAACCTCCTCTCACTGCAAGGAGCGGACGCGCAAGCGCCTTAACCTTCTCAACTCTAACGTGCTGATTTTGCGAGGCCCGACGGAATTGTCTCAACTTGTTGCGATTTGGTGACAGGGCGATCGCCCCCTTCCAGCCGCTTGCTCAGCGCCGAACCCTGCCCAGATCCCTAGCTCAACCGGGCTTCTTCCTTTCTAGTCTTCCAAGAAAAATCGGCGGTAGACGCAGAACGTTGGAAATATTGACAAAGTGTGACGAATTTAACAACTTGAGCCGCGCCAGTCGATCGTTCCGGTCACAGCCTGAAGCCAGCGCAGAAATCCATAGAAAAAATACTTTTCTTGGCAACCTTGTAATAGACTAGGGTCTATAAGAATTCGGAATGATCTTGTCCTATCGACGTATCCCTTCATCTGCGCTCTTGACCGCGCTTTCTTTACGAGGAGGCTCTTGTGATTCACGCGACGCTGCATCAGCTCAAGGTCTTTGAGGCAACGGCCCGGCACGGCAGCTTTACGCGGGCGGCGGAGGAGCTATTTCTGACCCAGCCCACCGTGTCTATGCAGGTAAAGCAGCTAACAAAGGCAATCGGCCTGCCCCTGTTTGAGCAAGTCGGCAAACGACTGTTTTTGACCGATGCAGGACGGGAGCTATTTTCCACCTGTCAGGAGATTTTTGGCAAGTTGGAACAGTTGGAAATGAGCATAGCCGACCTGAAGGGCATGAAGCAGGGCCGGCTGCGGCTGGCGGTCATCACGACGGCAAAATACTTTCTGCCGCGCCTGCTCGGCCCCTTTTGCCAAAAGTATCCTGGTGTCGATATTTCCCTCACGGTCACCAACCACGAGCGCGTGATCGAGCGCCTGGGTAACAACCAGGACGACCTCTACGTGATGAGCCAGTTGCCGGAAAATCTGGACATCGTGGCCCACCCGTTTTTGGATAACCCGCTGGTGGTGATTGGCCCCAAAACCCATCCCCTAGCAAAAGAAAAGAACATTTCTCTAGAGCGGCTGGCAGAAGAAACCTTTATCATGCGGGAGCCGGGATCGGGCACACGCCGCGCCTTTCAGAAGTTGCTGGATGACCACGACCTGTCGGTGCGAGTGCGGCTGGAACTGGGCAGCAACGAGGCCATCAAGCAGGCGATCGCCGGAGGGCTGGGTCTGGCAGTTCTGTCGTCGCACACCATCGCTCACGACGGCTCGATGGGTGAACTGATGGCCTTCGATGTCGAAGGTTTCCCAATTCCCCGTAAGTGGTACGTTGTCCACCTATCGGGCAAGCAGCTTTCGGTCGTCGCCTCCACCTTCCTCGACTACCTACAAGTCGCCGCCGCCCAAATGGAAGAAACAGGCGTAATTCCCACGCTGGTTTAGACTTCCTGCACCTGCCCAACTTCCAAGCATCAGCCTTCTGAGCAGCGGGTCAACCTGCAAACTTGTCCAGCCCCAAGCCCAATCCAGGGTCTAAATCCCAAATCCCAAATCCAAAATCTAAAATCCCCACCCCAAAATCCCACGCAACGCCCACCCCAGATTAAAATCAAGCTTGCTCTTCATCTCCCCTGGTGCGTATGGCGGACATTTTGGATGGCAAGGCGCTGGCTCAAAAACTTCAGACAGACCTGGCGCAGCAAATCGCAAAGATCAAAGCGGCAGGAGGGCGATCGCCCGGTCTAGCCGTCCTCATGGTGGGCGACAACCCCGCCAGCGCTGCCTACGTCCGCAACAAAGAACGCGCCTGCGAGAAACTGGGCATGGTGTCCCTGGGGAAGCATTTTCCCGCCGATACGACGCAAGCAGAACTGTCACAGGTCATCGACGACCTCAACCACGATGATCGCGTAGATGGCATCCTGGTGCAGCTTCCCCTGCCCGATCACCTGGATTCCGTTGCCCTGCTCAACCAAATTCACCCCGACAAAGATGCCGACGGGCTGCACCCCATGAACCTGGGTCGCTTGGTGCGCGGCGAAGTGGGGCTACAAAGCTGCACCCCCGCAGGCGTGATGAAGCTGCTGGAGGAATATCACATCGACCCCAGGGGCAAACATGCCGTCGTCATCGGGCGCAGCATCCTGGTCGGCAAGCCCCTCGGCCTGATGCTGCTAGCCCAAGATGCCACCGTCACGATGGCCCATTCCCACACCCCCGACCTGCCTGCTGTTGCCCGCTCTGCCGATATCCTGGTTGCTGCCGTGGGCCGCCCCAACCTGATCACTGCCGATATGGTGAAGCCCGGAGCCGTTGTGATTGATGTGGGCATCAACCGCATCACCGACGACGGCGGCGGCCGTTTGGTAGGCGACGTAGACTTTGCATCGGTCAAAGACGTGGCCTCCTGGATCACGCCCGTCCCCGGCGGCGTTGGGCCGATGACCGTAACGATGCTGATGGCAAATACGGTGTGGAGTTATTTAAGGAGAGTGGCGGGGTGACGGACGGAAACCCTGACCCCTAATCCTTGGCCCCTAATCTGTACATTCCGACCCTCATCCGGGGTACATTGGATTGCGTCTAGGTTAATGTGCTAGATCCGTTCAGTTGGCCGAGATTGGCCAATTTATCACCCTGACTAAGGGCAGAATTCCAGGAAATTGGCATGGTGGCGACTCAAGTTTTTGATTTATCGGGTTATTTGGCAGAACGACAGGCGATCGTAGAAGCGGCGCTGGATCAATCCCTTCCGGTGGTCTATCCCGAAACGATCTACGAGTCGATGCGCTATTCCCTGATGGCGGGAGGCAAGCGGCTGCGGCCGATTTTGTGCCTGGCGACTTGCGAGATGTTGGGCGGCACGGTAGAAATGGCGCTGCCGACAGCCTGTGCGCTGGAGATGATTCATACCATGTCGCTGATTCACGATGATCTGCCTGCGATGGACAACGACGACTATCGCCGGGGCAAACTCACGAATCATAAGGTTTACGGCGAGGACATCGCGATTCTGGCGGGCGATGGGCTGTTGACCTATGCGTTTGAATATATTGCTGCAAGAACGGCGGGCGTGCCGAGCGATCGCACGCTTCAGGTGATTGTTCACCTCAGTCGGGCGGTCGGCGCGGCGGGTCTGGTGGGCGGACAGGTTGTAGATCTGGAGTCGGAAGGGAAGCCGGACGTAACCCTGGAAACGCTGACCTGGATTCATCGCCACAAGACTGGGGCGCTGCTAGAAGCATCGGTCGTCTGTGGGGCGATCTTGGCAGGCGCTTCGGCAGAAGATCAGCAGCGACTATCTAGATATTCGCAAGATATTGGGCTGGCGTTCCAGATTGTGGATGACGTGCTGGATTTGACCGCTACGCCAGAGGAATTGGGGAAATCTGTTGGCAAAGACGTACAGGCTCAAAAGGCAACTTATCCCAGTTTTTGGGGCATTGAAGAATCGAAGCGGCAGGCGGCGCAACTGATCGCCAGCGCCAAGGCAGAACTGTCTCCCTATGGCACTCGTGCCCAGCCGCTTTTGGCGATCGCCGACTATATCACTGCCCGAACGCACTAGGGGGAGCAACCTCATGCAGGATTTTGGTCAGGTCTTTCAAAACGTCGTGCTGTGGGTTGCAGTGGCGGCCTGCCTCATTGCCCAAGTGCTGAAGCTAATCGTGGAACTGGCCCGTAACGGCAAGGTCAGCTTTCGCACGGTTGTCAACACGGGCGGAATGCCTAGCGCCCACTCTGCATTCGTCACGGCGCTCGCCTGTGGCGTGGGGCAATCTTCCGGCTGGGAGAGTCCTGAGTTTGCGGTGGCGGTGGTGTTTGCCATTATCGTTATGTACGACGCGGCAGGGGTGCGGCAGGCGGCAGGCAAGCAGGCCCGCGTGCTGAACAAAATCGTGGGCGAGTTTTTTGAAGATGCCGAATTTCACGAAGAGCGGCTCAAGGAACTGCTGGGACACACGCCCGTTCAGGTAATTGCGGGCTGTGCCCTGGGCGTTGTGGTTTCCTGGCTGGCGGCAAAAGCCTATTGAATCCTGCTGATTCTTGATTTTGGATTTGCGATTTTGGATTCTGGATTGGCGATTTTGGATTGCCTGTCAAGTATTGGCAGGGCTTCCAGCCATTGCATTTACAGCACCACTAATTTGTAGCGCCACTAATTTGTAGCGCCACTAAAGCGCCACTAACTCATAGCGCTACTAACTTGTAGCGCCCCTAATCGTAACTCCACTAACTGATAACGCCACTGAAGAGAGTTGAGGCTATCCGCCGACTGGCCGGAGTCCTGCAATTTGGCGACCATCGACAATCAGGGTGATAAAGCCGCGATCGCTCAAGTCTCGTAACAATCCAGCGGCGATCGCCCAATCGTTGGTGCTAGTTACCAGCAGATGCGGGCGCTGGTCGTAGGTGACAACCGTAACGCGGCGACCCGTGACCTGCTGCACCTGATCCAGCAAATCCGGGCGATTGTAATGGTTCACCAGCACAGCGTAGCTGATGGGGCCTGGCTGCGGCGTGGGGTTGGGCGCGGTGGCCACGGTGGTAAAGGCACGATAGCCAAACGCTCGATTCAGGTATTCCGCCCAGTCGCGGGCTAGAGCAGGCGTAGCAAAGCCGCCAATGCGGGTGACGTTTAGCCCCAAATAATCGCAAACCGTCAGGCTGGCGTTGCGCGGCACGACAGACCGCAGTTGCTCCAGCGTGTTGGGGGTCTGATTTAGCACCATCACCAGCGTTTCGCTAGACTGGGGCGGCAGGCAGGCGGGCAGTCCTTGGGCGATTCGCGAAGCAATCCCTATGGGAATCGCCCCCGACGGCACCGGACGAGCCTGCGCCCAAGCCCCCGCACTGGCATTGCCCAGAATTGCTAAACTGCATAGCGCCACACTTCCCCAGCCCCAGCCCCAATCCCGCATAACCCGCTCAATCCTTACGCTGCAACGCTAATCTACTACAGCAGCATAGCCCGCTCCAACCGGATTTTTTGAAACTAAGTCGGCTTCATTTCTGTACAGATAAGTCTTTTTCTCCCGTTTGCCCATGCTTCCCCTCACGCTCATCATCGGCAACAAAAACTACTCCTCTTGGTCTTTGCAGCCGTGGCTGGCGATGCACCAAATGGCCGTGCCCTTTACCGAAATTCGGCTACCGCTAGATACGCCAGAGTTTCACGCGCAGATCGAGCGCTACTCCCCATCGCGGCGGGTTCCTGCGCTGCGGCAGGGTGATTGGGGCATTTGGGAATCGCTGGCGATTTGTGAGTATGTTGCAGAACTGTTTCCCGATCGCATCACATCCCTGTAGCGTGAATGCCGCAGCACCTACGGCAGCGAGGGTGAGCTTCTGTTTGGTGGCTTTAGCATTGCCGATGCAATGTATGCCCCGGTGGTATCGCGCTTTGTCACCTATGGAGTGGCGCTTGATCCGGTATGCCAAGCCTATGCCGATGCCGTGTGGGCGCTGCCGAGTATGCAGGCATGGATTACAGACGCTCAACAAGAAACAGAAGTCCTGACTCACCCATAAGCAGTACGCGACAGAGATGACTCCTTCGCTAGGATGAGGCAGTGTAGAACCCCAGACAGGGCGTTTCATCTCCAGGACGGACTAAAATCATAAGCAAATCTGATATTCTTCAGGGATTCTTCGATTGACGACTTATAATTTTGACTGTTACTGTAAAGAAAAAGTTAAAGAAAACATAGACTCCTTCATACTTATGGTTGCCCAACGGGTCACCCAATCTGGGCGCTTGACCTCCATTCAAGGACTCTTCGCAATGCGATCGCTCTGTGGACTCACTCTCTTCTGCGACTTTGACGGCCCCATCATCGACGTTTCCGACCGCTATTACGAAACGTATCTCCAGGGTCTGTCAGACGTGCAAACCTTGTATCAAACTCGCGGCATTACGGTGCCTGTGCATCGCCTCAGCAAGGCACAGTTCTGGGACATGAAGCAAAACCGCGTGCCCGATGTAGAAATTGCCCTGCGATCGGGGCTGCGGGGCGACCAGATCGAGGTGTTCCTCAAGCGCGTGGTGGAAATTGTGAACCGTCCCGACCTGCTGCAAAAAGACACCCTCCAGCCGGGGGCGCGGTGGGCACTGTCGCTGCTGCGGGCACAGGGGGCGCGGCTGGTGCTGGTGACGCTGCGCTGCCGCGACCAGGCAACGCAAGTGTTGGAAAGCCACGGCCTGCTCGACCTGTTCAATGGCATTTGGGGAATGCAGGATACGGGCGCGGCCTACGCAAACCAGGCAGAACACAAGACGGGGCTATTGGCAGAGGCGATCGCCACGATGGGCAGCGGCTCCACGGCTTGGATGGTGGGCGACACCGAAGCAGACGTGATCGCCGGCCAGGCTGCGGGCATTGCCACAATTGCCCTCACCTGTGGCATTCGCAGTCAGTCCTACCTGAAAAAGTTTGAACCCACCCGTCTGCACAGCGACCTGCTTTCTGCGGTTCACTACCTGGTCTATCAGAGCGAAAACTGCTCGATGTCGGTCGCCTAGAGCATTCGACCAGTCCCTCGCGGGCAGTCCTTCACGGGCCTTCACGGGTAGTTCCTCACGGGCGATCCCTCCGCAGGGAACTTCAGGCACAGCATTGGCGCAGAATTTCGCTAGGATCGACTTGGCTGCGTATCTTTACCTAACGAACCATGTCTCTCGACAATCTGCGCGATCTCTACCAGCAGGTCATCCTAGAGCGCTACAAAAAGCCACGCCATAAGGGCAAAACCGACCCTATCGACCGCTACCAAAAGGGGCACAATCCGTCTTGCGGCGATACGATCGAACTCACACTCCACCTGGAGGACGATCCGCAGGGTGATCCTTCGGTGAAGCGCATTTCAGACGTGAAATTTGAAGGGGAAGGCTGCGCGATTTCCATGGCCTCGGCCGATCTGATGGCCGAAGCGCTGCGCGGCAAGACCACGGACGAAGCGCTGGAGATGGTGCAAAAGTTTCAAGCCATGATGCGCGGCGAGGCCGAGTTTCCCGCCGATCTCCGCAAGCTCAACGTCATGCAGGGCGTTGCCCAGTTTCCCGTGCGGATCAAGTGCGCGAACCTTTCTTGGCATACGCTAAAAGCTGCACTGGAAACTGCTCAGGGCGAACAGCCCGAATTTGTCAGCAACGAGGCCGAGAGCTAAGGGGAACTGAGGAAGGCGCGGCTAATCTTCTAGGGGGCGATCGCCCATCCGCCTCACCCCCTCAACGCCTGAGGTCCGCGGATTTGCTGTGTTACAGCAGGTATGTCCTCATTTGCCCCGCCATCATCGAGCAAATCTGAATTATCGTCAAAACTTCCTGAAGAAGAAACCGTCCACAGTGTTGACTATCGACTCAGACTGCTAGAGGGTGCATGATACTTGGGAAACCAATTTCCTCAATTCAAAACTGACAAGCAGAAAGCTTTTGGATCAAGCTTGAAAAACCCACTCTAAACGAAGTTTTTGGGAAGTGTCCTGTTGGAAATTCTCCTGAAGTAATTGGGCGCGAGTCTGAACCCCAAATTTGCGAATCTGAACCCCAAATTTCATTTGAGTTCCAGCCGACTTGCGTGTTAAAGGCGGACAAGGTTGCATTTCGACCTAGCGTTGGCGCAAACTTTTCTATGTCTAAAAACACTCTTTTTTGGACACTAAACCCAAACTCGCCTTTGCTATTCTGAACCCACAGTCGATCGATATCGCTCAAAACCTCACACGGGACTTGATTTACATCATCCGGAACCAACGAAATAAGAGACGGCTTCCCAACATTTTGTAAAATCAGATTCACTGTTTCTTGATCGGCCGCAGTCCAGTTGCCTGATCTGAGAAAACTCTCTAAAGCTTGATAATTGGAATGAGAGGGCGTGTGATTGCTAGATGGATCTCGCAAGACTGCTAGGCTTAAAAAGCCCAGCCCTATCAACCCTAGACAACCTATAGTTTTTTTGCGATTTACAGTAGAGATGCTTGTAAAAGCACGTCCAACGGATTGAATTTTTGGTGTTAGAAATCCTCTGAAACCAAAATATTTATCATGAAGCCGATCTGTCACGGCTTGGGATGCTTGCTTCCTGAATTCAGAAAGCTGTGCAGATCGACTGTCTCTCAATTCATTAAATCCCCCTACGATTTGGCTCAGAGGAAGTTGCGGTAATGCGAGATTGCTGATTCTCAGACGCTTTTGTTGAATCTGATTAAGAAGATCTAATACGCTTTCGTTTTGGCCTTGTGAGGCTTCATTAGCTCGAATACAGAGTTGTTCGGCAAAATCTAGATTTCGTTTTGAGAAGGCCTCTTGAGCCTCTTCCTGAAGTTTTTTGACATCTTCTGAGCGAGCATATTTTGGGAATAAGATGAGATGGGACTTTTCCAGTGGAGCAATCTTTGTGAAAGGATTTTGTACTGGAAACTTCTTGTACCATTCACAAACAAAGGGCACACGTCTACGCAAGTGATTATTTAACCCCTCGACTGTAGCACATCTCAATTTTTCTAAATTCTCTTTTCTTGGGTTCAATGCCTCATCAATACAATATGTAAATACACCGTGCTGAAGCTCATCAACTTCCCACGAGACTTCCATTGGACTACAAGAAGAAATTGTGATGACCCCTTGCCTCGCTTCCCGACTAATTTGGCTTACGCCCCTGTGTCCTTGGTTGCGACAGGCATCTAGAAGAAGAATTACATTATCAGCACCGGATCGGACTAATCGTTCTTGAATATAATCGACCGAAATTCCAGTTGCAGCGACGTTGCTGGGATGAGTGTCAACTAGCATTAAGTAATCTCGATTAGCATATTGCATTCCGTGACCTGCAAAAAAGAACCATAGATTATCTCCAGTAGAGAGAAATGGCTCTTTGAACACTTCCAATAAGAATCCATGCAAGTGACCGTAGGATGGATAAGTGGGCAAGAGTTTGTATCCTACGCGCTGAGGCGGAGAATCTTCAGTGAACAGACAGATTTCATCAAATTCTAATTCTTTGAATAGATTGCACATTAACTCAGCATCTTGCTTCGCATACTTTAACGGACTCAGGAACGTGCTGTATTGGTTAATGCCAACGACAATTGCCCAGTTTCTAGCCATATCTTAAGTTCTAAGCTGCATGGTAGATGTCTATGGTCAGTATTTTTTCAAGCTTTAGCAATCGCCATTCATCTGTATATTCCTACTTGCCAGGATAAAGGAGATTTGGAGAAGATTGGCTGCATTGTACGAATTGAATAGCAGGCTTTCGCCATAGCCACCCACATTCTTGCAGGGCGCGTCTCGCCCAATTGCCCACTTGTGGTGCATATCGATGCCGTGCTACGCCTTTTAGCCTGCATCCTGCCCCAAATCCAAAATCGCCAATCTAAACTCTAAAATCGCTATCATCCTTCCCACAGCCGAAGCTGCGTAATGGCGATATTGCCCGCAAAGCACACGTCCACATCTGCGCCTGTATCGCGCTGGCGCTGGTTGTAGTTGCCTGCGTAAATGAACGTGTTGCCCTCTACGCGATAATCCGTCGGCAAGGGCTGCGTACAGAGCGGGCAAAATACCAGCGTGGGGTCGGGTGCGCCCGGTTCCAGGTGGGGCAGGTTCACGTTCCAAAACGTTCCGGGCAGCGTGCGAGCATTTAGCAAGCGATCCAGCACTAGCCGCACCAGGCGCGTAGACATCTCCCAGTCGATCTCCAGCCCGCGACGCTTGTATTGCGAAAAGGCGATGCCCGGAACGCGATGCAGCGCCGCCTCGCGCACGGCTGCCACCGTCCCCGATACGTAGATATCTGCGCCCAGGTTGCCACCCGCATTCACCCCCGATAGCACCAGCGATCCCTCTGGACAGAGATGCCGCAGGGCAAGACGGGTGCAATCTGCCGGCGTGCCGCCGACGGCAAAGGCGTGGGGCGATCGCCTCTCCACCGAAATTGGGCGATCGCTCGTCACCTGATGGCTACAGCCTGAATAGGACTGCTGCGGTGCGACAATCACGCACTTCTGATCTAGCGCCCGCTGCAACGCCAACAGTCCCGGTGCGTCAATCCCGTCGTCATTGGTCAACACCACCGTCATGCTTGTCTGCCCAGCCTCCAAGCCCTATCGGCCGCCAAGCCGCAGCACTTCGTCGGCCACGCCCGACTCCTGAATGCAAATGGCATAAAGCTGGAGTTCATTCAGCGGCAGGCGCGATTTTGCCTGTTCGACCGACATGCCCGGAGCCGTGCAAAACTCCCGCACCACCTGGCTATATTGCTCCGGGGTGCCCAGCAGCGTGTCGAGCGTTGTGGGGTCTTGCAGGCTGGGCAATAGCCGCGTCAGGACGGCATCGGTGAGGATGTCGGTAGATGCGGTCGCTGTGGCAGGCAGCAGTTCGCTCTGGGTAATTGCAGTTTGCACGGCCTGACGCAGCACGATTCCACCCTGGGGGCTGTTCACAAACATCCGCAGCATCTCCGGAGACACGCCCGAATTGGACTGCAAAACCGCCCGAAACCCAACCAGGCTGCTGGCCGTCAGCACGTCCGACACGGTGGCGACATAGGCAGCATAGGGGACGCTGGTTGTTGACCCATCGCCACAGCGCACCGCGCCGCTGCTGGTCGGCCCGGCGGCCACATCGACCTTGCCCTGCTCCAGACAGGCTCCAATGGTGGACTGGATTTCCGGCGAAAACATTTGCCCCAGGCGTTGCAGGGCGTTGCTGCGCTGGGGCGAGGGCGGATCGGCTGCAAATCCGGGTTGGGGAGCCAGACTGGGCAGCGCGAGGGCGCTCAAAACTGTCAGTGCGGGGAAAATCTTGGGAAGAGTCCAGGGCATGGTTCAGGAAGGTTGAGGAATGTCTAGGAATATTGAGGTCTGTGCGGGAACTGTTCCATATCCAACTTCCCAAACGTAGCACATAGGCTAGAGCTAGGCGGCCGGGCGATCGCCCAACGCCTCGCCCCGGACATCGCCACACAGCACCCGCCGCATTTGCTGCATATTGCGCGGCAGATCGAGGCGCACGGCCTCCTGAATCAGCGGGGCCGGAATGGGGAGCGAGGGCGCGGCCTCAACGCTATAGGAAAGCAGCGTGCCAAAGCCCAGCGGCTCGATCACCAACTCCGCCAGAAAGCGCTTAAAACTGCCCCGTTCCTTCTGAAAGCGAATCTGACGGCGATCGCCCTGCATCCGCTCGATCACGTTCAAATACACCTCCACCTGCACCGACAGCATCAGAAACGTCTTGCTGGCCGCCTGAAACAGCGTTTTCCTGCGCGACTCAGCGCATTCGTGCAAGACCTGGCTCTGGGAGATGTCCGGAAAGTACTCTACCCAGCGGGGATATTGGGTCAACTGGCTCCAGGCGCAGTCGGGCGACAGGGGCAGGTGCATCTGTGCCGTCACGCCCGTGCCCCACAGGTCAATGGGATGCGGCGTAATCAAAATCTCGCCTCGCAGCAGGCGATCGCGCTCGGTCTTGGGGAGATGCCGGAAGTTGGTTGCCGCTAGCCCAGCCATCGAGTCTGAAAAGGGAAGAGTATTCAAAAGTCTGAGCCTCCTATTGAGTCTCCTTGAGCCTGCTATGCTGCGCCTCCTAGCCAAACTCGAAACCCATCATGGCTCGAAATCTGTTGTAGAAAGCGTTTGTAGAAAGCGTTTTTCCAGCAGGCAACACACATCATTCACACATCATCAATAGTGTGCAATGGGGATCATCAGGATTCCAGGGGGTAAACCCTGAAGATTGCAAGAAGATTTGGGCAGGTTTTCGCCCGTTGCGGTTGCAGAGACTATTAGGCGGAACGTGGGAGGGGCGATCGCGCTTTTCATGCCAGTCTCATTCCGGCGTGTCTCATTCCGGCTTGAAGTACCGCACCAAAATCCGAATCACCTCACCCTCCACAGGCGACGGCAGCGGCGGACTCCACTCGCCCGCTTGGGCAAAGCGCAGGACATGTAGCTCATGCACAATCCGATTTACGCCCGCCGGAGCGTCGCAGATCAGCAGGCGAATGGGGACCCGATCCGCAGGCGCGTCGGGAATAGGCGCACGAATGAGATTGGGAACGGTGTTTTTGTTTTTCATCATCATGGTTTCTCACTAAGATTGTTTCTGCGTGTCAATTGAAATGACTAGTGAAATGACAAACTGAAGGAAAAGGCAGTCCTTTTCCCCAGAGCGATGCTGGAACTCTTGAGTTAAGCAATGTGACTAATCATATTGTTTAGAAAGAGGCTAGTCAAGATGCTTAAACAACTTGTTTAGCTTTCGTCCATGCCCAAAAAGTCAGGCCCCCCATCCCCTACAGAGATTTCACCCCTAAAACAACTCCGGGAAGAGTTGGGAATGAGTCAAGAAGATTTTGCTCGCGCTTTGGGCATCTCTGGACAAACCGTTAGCCGCTGGGAACTCAGGAAAAATGTTCCCACCTTTACGGTGCAGCAGATGAAGGCACTAGAGCGGTTGCTCCAGACCATTGGTAAAACGATTCTGGATTTGCCAGATCAGCTTTAGAGTCGCTGGGACGGCACACCTCATCCGCTTGGCGATCGCCCTTCAGGTTGTAGATCCGTAGGGGCGATCGCGTTTCAGGTTTGTCTGAGTGTAGAGCAAGTCTTTTAGAAAGTAAACCGCTAACGCTATTAAAATAGATTCTAAAGCTAAGAAAGCAGTGCTGGACGAAACCGAGTGATAGCATCACCGCAGACAGCGTGTGTTTGGGCAAAGCGGTAGAGGGCGTGATTCATTGGCGGTTAGCAGTCATCATGGCTGAACGGAATATCAGCAACAATGAATTGGCTGAGATGCTGGGGATGCATCCAACATCTATTTCTCGCATGAAAACTCGACGCCAGTTCACCCGCATTGACGAACCAACCCTGAACGCTCTCTGCAAAGCGCTCCAGTGTCAGCCTGGTGATCTCATGGTTTACGAACCCGACGATTCCAGACCAAACAAGTCATAGCAATGTTCGATTTGTCTCCCTTTCTCCTACGAAAGGAGAGTCTGGGGGATGAGGGCAATTTGCAAAAATGACATGCTCCTTACTCTCGATAGAGGGCACCTCGAAAAATTCAGATCCTCTTGAGAATGGCTAGGAGAAAACAAGGGTTTCAGGCTCCTAAAATTCTCAATAAGGCAATTAATCGAGGTGCCCTCAGGAACGTTTCGTTGAACTACTTGAAAGATAGTGTCTAGGTCAATTCGGTGAGTGTATCCCACTTTTGTAACCCTCACCCTAAATCCCTCTCCCGCTTTGGGAGAGGGACTTCCAATCCGGCTCCC
>NZ_DVEA01000220.1:0-3090 GCF_015295965.1 Thermoleptolyngbya sp. M55_K2018_002 | reverse complement strand
TGCGAGCATCTACCGACACCGCAGGTGACTAAACGACCAAAATTTCGGGGGAAAGGGTAAGCCGCGCTGACTTGGGGTCATTCACAGCTTGATGGTCGATTGTAGTCGATGTGTTTGCATCTTGCAAGAAAAACTTAGAAAGTTTGAGTTTAGAAAGTTTGGATTTTGCGCTGCCCCGCCTGGGAGTTTCCCGAAAACGGGACGACTTTATCCTCTGCCACCCCATAGGCGATCGCCCCCGGTGTTAGCCGCACCTCATAGCCGCCCGTAAAGCCGCCGAAGGACGGCAGGATCAGCCGATGGGGCGGTTCCAGCAAGAAGCACGGCAGTCGGAGCGAGTCGAGTCGAGTCTTGAGCCGCAAACAGGGATGAATATGACCACAAAGATTCACGCAATCAGGAACATCAGCAGGTTCGTGACTGAGAACGAGTCCAGGATATTCGATGGGGCGGGTGTGGAACGGGATTTCAAATGAATCTAGCAAAGAGGCGATCGCCCGATCGTGATTTCCCAAGATTACCTGCACCGTTGCGCCACAGGTCTCAGTAAAGTGAATCCAGGATTGCAGGATTGCGTCATTCAGTCCGCGGGGCGAATGGAACAGATCGCCCAAAACACAGAGCGTTTTGGGCGAGAGGCGATCGCACAGGGTATTGAGTCGTTCCAGCGTATCCTGATTCACACGATTGGGAATTGGCACACCCAGCGATTGGAACGCTTCGGATTTTCCCAAATGCACGTCTGCGACCAGCAGCAAATCCAAATCAGGAACATATACGGCCTTGTCTGGCAAAAGCTGGAGGCGCTGATTGAGAACAGAGATTTCATGCATGGCGAAGGATGATATGCAGAATTTACGAACGCCCCAGAGCTTGCATCAGTGCATTCAGAACAGGCGTGGGCTGTTGGGCCTGCAAATTCGACGGATTCGCCCAGCTAAAGGGGGCCTGACGCTCGGCCGCCATCCACAGCAGGCGACGGGCGCGGGTCATGGCGACATACAGCAGGCGATACTCTTCCGCAATTTTAAGCTGCTGCGCCTGCTGCCAGGCCGTGTGGATATCGGGCAAAGGCGACTGGTGAACTTGGGCGCGAATCTGGGCGCGGGCCACTTCCGCTAGATCAAACTCGCCTAAAAATTGCTGAGCAGGCGGCACCCAAGCTTTTCCCGGAATCGTCTGCTGTTGCAAAAACGGCAAAAATACAAAATCCCAGTCCAGTCCCTTGGCCTTGTGCATGGTGATGATGGTGAGTTGCTTAGGGCGGACGTAGCGCGTGTCGATGTCCTCCGTTTCCACAGGCTCAAACCGCTCGGATTGGACAATTTCGCTCAGCACCTCCAGCGTGAATTGCAGCGACGGCTCACTGGCGGTTTGCTGGGCAATGCGGGCAGCGAGTTTGTCGGCGGTGGCGAGTTCTGTCTGGTCATAGTTCAGCGTCAGCGCCAGAAACGGAATCAGTTGAAACTGGGGCAATTCTACCCGCGCCCGCAGCAAGCCTGCACAATAGCGCCGCGCCTGCACGACCGGATCGGGCTGGGGCGTTTCCAGCGGGCCGGGATAGAGAAAATCTTCCGGCTGGCTGCTGAGCGCGTCGAGATCCTGGGGCGGAATCAGTTGCCGATCCGCCAGCACCCGCAGCGCTGCTTTTAGGTTGTCGGGCGAATGGGGGCGATCGCAAAATTGCAGCAGGGTCAAAATTTCGCCAGGGACGTGGGAATGGCGATCGCGCTCTCCCACCTCGTACACCGCAATGCCCAGCGCCCCCAAATCCTCACCCAGCTTATATTCCGTCGGATTTCGCAGCACAGTGGCCACAAAGCGCCCCATGCGATTTTCGCGCACCAGCACCGCCGCCCGCGCCTCTGGCTCTCTGGCAAACAGGTCTGCCACCCGCTGGGCGATCAAATCCACGCTGCGGTAGATATCCGGCGGAAAGCGGATCTCCACGCCTTCGCCCTCTGGCGGCGGATTGCTGTCGGTTTGGGGGTCGCCGGGGGGCACGGGACGGATCGCCTGGAGGCGAAAGGGGAGGGGGCTTGCAGCAAGGGGGCGATCGGGTGCGTTGTTGACCCACTGCACCAAAAAATTGGCGGCATCGATGACGGGCTGGGTGCTGCGACCGGCCTGATCCATTTCGGCAAGGCGGCCCTGCTGCTGGCACTGGGCGCAAAATTCGCGGAAAAACAGCGGGTCGGCAGGGGTGAAGGTGGAGTTGATGGCCTGGTTGGGATCGCCAACGCGGACGAGGTTGGGCTGTCCTGTGTGGGAATCGGCGGCAAGCAGTTCCAGCAGGCGCGTTTGCAGGGGCGAGGAATCCTGGGCTTCGTCTTCAAACACGGCGTAGACCTGCTGCTGCCAGGATTGCCGCGCTTCGTCGTTTTGCAAAACGCGCAGGGCTGCAAGGATCATGTCGTCGTAATCCAAAAAGCTGCGCTGATGGAGCAGGGTTTCGTACTGTTCGTAGAGTCCGGCGGCGACTTGCAGGGCAATGTTGTTGGGCAGGAGGTTGAGGCCGTCTTCGGTGATGTAGGACGGAGAAAAGTCGGCGCTTTGGGCGATCGCTCTCACGTCATCAGGACTCAAACCCGAACTTTTGGCTTCGTGAATCGCCGTATTCGCCAGATTCGGCAAAATCTCTGTACCCAGCACCGATCGCCGCCGCAGTCGCTCTGTCTCTTCGCCATCGGCCTGTTGCCCTTCCAATAGCTGACGATAGAGGTCAGGATGGGCGGCGCTCCACTGCTCCACGGCGGTTTTGATCAGCCGACTGCCTCGCTCCGGCGTGATCAGCGTCAGCCGGGTCAGGTCAAGTTCGGACAAATCGGGGTGGCGGCTGGCAATGTTCAGCGCCAGCCCGTGCAGCGTGTAGACTGAAAATCCGGTGGTGGGCAGTCCCAATTCTTTCAGCAACTCACGGATTTTTGCCCGCAGGTTTGCCGCCGCCGAGCGCGTGAAAGTAACCAGGAAAATCTGGCGGCTGGGTAGGGTGCGGTCACGCAATGCGTTCTGATAGCGCCGTCCCAGCAGAATCGCCGTGGCGATCGCCATGCCCGTCGATTTCCCCGACCCCGGCACCGCCGACACCGC
>NZ_DVEA01000371.1:0-17849 GCF_015295965.1 Thermoleptolyngbya sp. M55_K2018_002 | reverse complement strand
GGTGGGGCTGCCGAGGTCGTTCGATTCGCCAAAGAAGCCCAGATACGGACGGCGATCGCGGATCGTTAGGTGCAGCGCCCGCAGCGCCGTGCGGGGAGCCGTGCTCCCCAACACGGGGCAATCTCTGGGCGCGTCGGCCGCCAGGTTGATCCACGCTTCCACCGTAAAGCTGCGGTTGGGCAATTCCAGCACTTCGGCGCTGGTCAGCTCGACGAAATCGCTGGAGCCGTTGAACGAGAGCGATCGCCCCTGGAAGCCCGGAACCTCGCTCTTGGGCAGCACGGGCTGCGCCGACCGGACGACGGCTTTGGTCTTGGCGCTGCCGATCAGCAGCGTGTCGCCGGCCTTGAGTGAGTGAGTTGCGGCACTCTCTAGATCGAACTGGGCGACGCTACCCGACAGCGCTTCGGTAATTTGCTCCAGATATACAGGACGCGCCATGCCGTTTAGCACGGCGGCAAACTGAGCGCGATCGCGCGGCACTCGTTGCCATTGTTCCTGGATACCCGTCGCCGCGTTTTGAATCGCCACGGTGCAGGTGTCGGCATCCTCTGCTGTGATGGTGATCTGGCTGCTGTCGAGGGCGGCCCCAGCAGAGCGGGCAATCCAGCGCAGTCCCGGTGTTTCGGGCTGGCTAAAGCTGGCGCGACCCGTCACCACGTCGTAATACGCGGCAAAGAACTGGTCGCTGGTGCCCCGGCAATAAAGGCTGAGGCGACCCGTGACGCTTTCAAACAACAGCGGTGTGTCCTTCGTCCAGGCAAAGCCCAGCACGGCTCCCGACACAGTGAGTCCAGTCGGGTCAGCGCAAACAAAGGGCATCGGCAGCGGATTGTCTTGCCCAAACTGGTGCATCACCAAACGCAGGTATCTGAGCGTGGGGATGCTGTCGGCAAGCTGGCTTTCCAGGAAGCTGATTTCACGTCGCAGGCGATCGCGCTCTGCCTGCAAAGCTGCGGTGGCTGCGTTGTAGAAACTGACTAGATATCCCAGTCCTTCATCTCGCAGGTTTTCGTAGTGCAGCGGCTCCACGGGCGTTACTTCATAGGGCAAGCTGTTTACCAGAAGGTTGCTAAAGCGGAGCTTGACGTATTTGTTGCCCTTGAAGAAGAAAAAGTCTCCGGTTCCAGCACGATGCACCACACCGTCTACGCGAGTCCACTCGGTCGGGAAACCCGGAAAATGGTCGTGAATCCGGCCGGTGGTGCGATACCCGGTGTGGACTTCCCCAACTGGAGCATTCCAGCCCGTAAAGCGCAGCCAGCGATCGCCCCTAAAGAAGAAAACCTGATTGTGTCCACGGACGGCTGCATCGATGCCCAGCGCCCAATCGCTTTCATTAGGATTGAGACTGAACGCCTCCTGAATTGACGAGATATGATGTGGCGTGCTGGACGGTGTGATCAGGTTAACCCAGGATTTACAGGCCGCGCCTCTAAAGAGGTAGCACTTATTGAGTTCGCCAAAGGTGACGAGGGTATCCAGCCCCGTCCATTCAGCCGGGAAATTCCGGGGATGGAACAGTTCGGCAATCGGTCGGATGGGCTGCTCAGTCAGGTTGCCATCGCGGTCGAAGACAAAGGCTGCGCCCTGAGTCGCCGTCTTGCCCACATACAGCAGCTTGTAGTAAGTCCGCCCGTTAATCGTTTCACTGTAAGCATCCAATTCTCCTGTGCAAATCGGAGCCTCCGCCAACTCGGCTTCAATGTTTTTCAGCGTGCTGAGTTTGGCGATGCGCTCACTCGTCCAGCGCTGCATATCTTGCTGGAGCTGGCTGTATTCTTCCAGGGTGTCGCTCAGCGTGCGATCGCCAATTTTGACGGCATCAAGCTGCTGCAAGTTGAGTAGATCGGGCACTTGGGCCAAGCTGCCATCCCGCGACACGGCAAAATCCAGCACCGCAATGAGCGATTTGCTGCTGCGGTCGGTGGATCGGCCTTCCGTCGGCACGGCAAACATGACGCGACCATTGCGCTTGATCGGCTTCTTCTCCTCTGCGGTATAGCCCACCCCTGCGGGTTCCTGCTGGTAATAAAACAGCGCCGTGCAGCCAGCGGTGACGGCGCGATCTTGAAAGGCAAAGCTAGAACGACGAATGCCGGGATGCTCGCCCACGGGCGCTTCCGACTTGATCCAGGGATGCTCGCTGCCTGTGATCTGCCCGTGCTGGGCAAAATCTGTCTGGTCATACAGCATTGTGCCCGTGCCCTCGTCGCAGCGCCAATAGCCCGCCAGATCTAGCTCATTGCCCACTAGTCGGTGATGACGCTCGATGGTTAGTTCGCGGGGCGATCGCACGCGGCTCCAGATCCGTAGCTCATCAATCTGCCCTGTGAAATAATTGCCTTGGGTGGAGCGGTTGCTCAGGAACAGCGGGTCATCGTTGACCGGAACGCGAGCCAGATCGTCGGTGATTGTGCCTGCGGCTACCCCGTCGATGTACAGCGTAATCGTGGGCAACTCGGTGTGTTCCTGGTCAGCGCGGGGCGTAGCCGTCCGCACCACCGCCACATGATGAAACTGACCATCCGTTAGCGCTACTTCGGATATCAGCGCCAGCGTCCTTTGCCCGTCCGTGCGGAAGAAGCCGAGTTTGCCATTGCTCAGATAGCGCAGCGCATAGGGACATTCGCCGCGGCCCGTGCCTTTTTCCAAAATATTGAACTGGGCAGTGGGGGCCTCATCTGGGTTGGCTTCGCTGATTTGTGCGGGGTCAGCTAGCAGCCACAGTTCCAGCGTAAAGCCGCTCGCACCGGGCAGGTTCAGCCGCTCGCTGGAGCGCATCGCCACGGCATCATCTACCCCATCCAGCAGCAGGGCCGATTCGGCAAACCCCGACTGGCTCAGCAGCGGAATCAGCGGTTCGCCCGAAAAGGGACAGGTTCCTGGCTGCCGCTCGAATACGCTCTGCTGATGTTCTGGCTTGGGACTGGTGTAATACTGCGTGCCGCGGGTGTTGAAAGAGCCATTGGGCGATCGCTCGATGTTAAAAGAATCGAACCGCTGGGTGAGCCGATTGTGGGAAAAAATCTGCCAGCGCTGCACATCAGGAATTGCCGTCGGCAGCAGCAGCACCGTAAACCAGCCATTTGTTAAGTTGCGAACAAAGTCAAGCGTTTGAGTCGGCTCGTAAAAGGCTTTCTTTTCCAGATCTTCGTAGCCCAATCCGTCCTTACGGCTGGCGGGCGAATCTTTGCGGCGGCTACGCTGATAGCGCACCTCTAGCTTGGGCTGGAGTTGCCCACCCGTGAATACAAACCGATCCATCAGCAGCGTATTGTCCACTACAGGAATCGGCCGCCCCTGAGCATCTTTCAGGACTTCGCCGCGTGCATCTGTCCGCCACACCATGTCGGGTGCAGCGCGTCCCGCAGACTGCCGAAAGACATACACATACTGTTCATCTGACAGGACTTGAAACGGTCGAAATCCATTCAGCTCTCCATTCGGCAAGCTGACGCTGAGGCGTGCAGTTGTGGACTTAAAACCATCTCGCTCTTTGGGTTCGATGATCGTTCCTGCTGACAGCTCAACTCCGTGATGATTCACGAGCGGCATTCGTTGCGTTCCGGCAACCGATTTACCGACGATCGCCAGTTCATCAGGAAAGATCAGTTCTTTCGGCTCAATATCCCAAAATGCCTTGTCGAGTGAGGTTGAAACGTTGGCGCGTTCCATGTCGAGAACTGTGTAATAAACATGGCGATCGCTATCCATCGCAAAGGCAATCACTGTTCCGTTAAGAGGCAGCAGAGGGGAAAGGGTTAAAGCAGCACCAGTTCGGCGTTAATGCCAGATAGTTTGGATGTTGTGGTGCGCTCTAACGGAATGAATCATGTCTTTTGCAGCGAAGCGGGAGGAACACTATCTGTGCCTTCACTCTCGCAAGAGGCAATTCCGAATTTGTCTAAAATTTTGTTTATCTAAAAATGCTCAGTAAAAAATGCTCAGTAAAAAATGCTCAGTAAAAAGTGCTCAGTAAAACAGTGGGCGATCGCCTATCACCTGGACTCGCGCAACCTGTCCAGCCCATCCAGGATCAAATCGAGTCCCAACTCAAAATCATGTAGACCGTCATAACTGCCATCGATGATGTAGAGCGACAGTTGATGCATGTAGGGGTACTGATCTGGTGGAATGTATGAAATAAAGCTTTCAGCCGTCTCGGCATATTCGGTTGCTTCGGTAGGAAAGTTGAGTTTCTGGAGGGTAAATCCGTAAATATGGCTGTCGATAGCATTCCACGCATGATCCGCCATCTCCCAAGAAAATCCCGCTTCCCGCAGGCATCCGATCGTCCTATCGACATAGCGCAGCATAGCCGGCCCCACGTTGATGCGTGACATAATCGCCATCACTGCCCAGGGGTGTTTTAGCAAGACCTCGTGCGCCGAAAGCGCCCGTCGCCGCATGGCAGTTTTCCAATCCAAGTCAAAGCGAGGCAACTCAATGTCTCTGACGACCATATCCACGATGCCATCAATCATGTCGTCTTTGTTGGCGACGTGGTTATACAGCGACATCGCTTTCACGCCTAATTCTTGGGCAACCTTTCGCATCGAAAGAGCCTCAAGCCCCCCTTCGTCTGCTATGCGGAGGGCTGTCTGCAAAATCCGCTCCCGACTTAACGGAGCTGGAGTTGATGTGGAACTGGTCTCTGTCTTAGCCATCTATTCTATGGTGCATTGCCTTGCCACCAATCGCTCTAGCCTCCATAGATGGGGATGCTGTGCGATTAGGCTTGACAAACTTACGGTGTAAGTTAAACTGGCTTTATGCACAGACTTACAGCGTAAGTCTAGCTCGAAAATGCCAAATCTGCTTCGCACCTGTTCCCCTGCAATCTTAAAAATCTATGTCTGCAACATCCTCGCGTCGCTCCACTTCAGGGACGAACCCACCCAATCGAACGACGAATAAAAAAATGAAGGCGATCGCCCGCTCTAAATACGGCTCCCATGAGGTGCTGAAACTGGAAGAGGTGGATCAGCCAACTGTCTCCGATGGTGGCGTGCTGATCAAAGTTCATGCGACGTCAGTTAATGCGGGAGACTGGCACCTGATGCAAGGCACCCCGTTTATAGTCCGCCTAATCTATGGTGGATTGCGTCAGCCCAAGATTCAGATTCTAGGTTGTGATGTTGCTGGGCGAGTGGAAGCTGTCGGTCGCGATGTGACCCAGTTCAAGCCTGGTGATGAAGTTTTTGGTGATCTTTCAGCGTGTGGCTTTGGGGCCTTTGCTGAATATGTCTGTACCCCTGAATCAGCATTGGCTTTGAAGCCTGAAAATATTTCGTTTGAAGCAGCCGCCGCCGCTCCTTGGGCAGCGTTCGCGGCGTTGCAGGGGCTGCGAGACTGCGGACACATTCAACCCGGACAAAAGGTGCTTATTATTGGGGCATCCGGAGGGGTGGGATCGTTTGCAGTACAAATCGCTAAATCCTTTGGTGCGGAAGTTACGGCCCTGTGCAGCCCGAAAAAGATAGATAAGGTGCGATCGCTCGGTGCAGACTATATTATTGATTACAGCCAAATCGATGTTACTCAAAGCGGTATTGATTACGATCTGATTTTGGATGCGGCTGCCTATCGCTCAGTTTTTGATTATTTCCCGATCCTGAAACCCGGTGGAACCTATGTTTTGGTTGGGGGATCTATAGCCCGATTGTTTCAAATTTTGCTCTTCGGATCTTTGATTTCAAAATTTAGCCGTCGTAGAGTCACCACATTGGTCTCTACTCCCAATCAAGCCGATCTCCAAATTTTGAAAGACTGGCTGACCTCAGGGGCGATCGCCCCTCTGATTGACCAGACGTATGCTTTAGAGGATCTGCCTTTTGCTATTCACAAGCTTGAGCAAAGACAAGTTACTGGAAAAGTCGTTGTTCGGGTTTGAACAGGGGGTAGATCGATGCAACAAAAAACGGTCTCTGGGTATCTGACTCGTAGCCTGATTCAGTTTGCAGCTTATCAGGGGATAGATATTGAGAAGCTTTGTTCTAAGGTCGGACTCGATCCGGTCGCACTGACAACCCCGAATCACCGAATCGTTCCTTCTGTCCACTATGCTGTATGGCGAGAGGTTGTAAAACAGACAGGGGACGAGAATCTGGGTCTCCATTTTGGGGAAGCATTTAATCTAGGCAGCTATGGAATTGTTGGGTACATCTTGTTGAATTGTGCAACCTTGACCGAAGTCTTCGAGAAATATTGTCGCTACAGCTCTCTCTTTTGCCAGGGGATGCCCAGCCGACTTTCAATTTCAGAAGGAATGGCCTTTTTTGAGTACAACTTTAATTCTGAATTGACAATCCAGCATGACCAACGAGAAGAATGGCGTTGCGATACTGAATGTACATTTGTCTCGACCTTATCTGCGATTAAATTACTCACAGGTAGAGAGCTTCGGGCATCAATGGTTGCATTTCGCCATGCTCCTCCTGCGGATTTATCAGAGCATCAGCGCATTTTTCAAACTGATTTGCAGTTTTCAATGCCGTTCAACCGTCTGGCTTTTAATGCGGCATATCTAGATTGGCCTGTGTTGTCCAGCAATGTGAATTTACTCCCTCTTTTTGAGCAGTAGGCAGATGCGATGTTGGGGACACTGAACGGGGGCGATCGCTACACCCAAAAAGTTACTTATCTCATTGCAGAGCATCTTAAGGGAGATCTTCCCAAAATCGAGGCGATTGAGTGTAATTGTTGCTTTTCTTTGCATTAAAGGCGCTTCTTAATGTTGAAAGCGATCGCTGAAGCGCCAGAGGCGATCGCCCCTCCTCCCGACAAGGAACCGCACACTCCACATTCATCTAGCGTAATTTGGAAGACGACCCCGAATTGAGAAAAGGCGGTATGAAAAGAAGAGCAAGTTTAGCTTGGACTTCTCTTCTGGAGGTGGCTGTGGCGGGATTATGGGCATTTCTCAGCACTCAGCCGATTCTCACGCTGTTTCTGGTGATTGCGCTGGGCTATGCGGTGGGCGAAGTGGCGATCGCCGGATTTAGCCTGGGCGTGGGGGCGGTGCTGTTTGTCGGGCTAGCGATGGGTGCGGTTGCCCCGGATGCTGCGCCGCCTGCGCTGGTGGGCACCGTCGGGCTGATTTTGTTTTTCTATGGCATCGGCATTCAGTATGGCAAACCCTTTGTGGACGGGCTACTCAGCCCTAGCGGTCGCCGCCAAAATGCGATCGCCCTGCTGAGCGTGCTGGTGGCGGGGCTGGTGACGGCGCTGCTGATGTCCTGGCTGCGGCTCGACCCGGCACTGGGAGCGGGCCTATTCACGGGGGCAATGGTGAACACGGCAGCACTGCAATCGGTAACGGATAAGGTCGGGGGCGACCTGCCCGCAGTGGGCTACGGCGTGGCCTATCCGTTTGGCGTGCTGGGGCCGATTTTGGGGATGTATCTGGCGCAGCGGCTCCTGCGGCCGCGAGTCGAGGTTCCCACCTCACGGGGCGTAGAGGAGGTGGAGGCGCTAGTCAGCCATCCGGCAGCGGTGGGCAAGTATCTGTCGGAGGTGACGGCGCAATTTCCCGACGAGGTGCAGGTGGTCGCCGTGCGCCAAAATGGTCATAACCGAATGCCGCGCCCGAACCTGCGCCTGCAAACGGGTGATGCGCTGCTGCTGTTGGGGGCAAAGGGCGACGCGCTCAAGCAAGTTTGCTGCACGATTGGCGATGTTGCCCCGTCGCAGATTATTCCTGACCATACCGAGCTAGACGACCTGGATGTGTATGTCTCCAAGCACAGCGTCATTGGGCATCGGCTGGGGGCGCTAAACTTGGGCGAACATCCGGGTTGCACCATCCTTTCCGTGCAGCGGGGGGACGCAACGCTCTATCCTCATCCGGGGCTGGTGCTGGAGGCGGGCGATCGCATTTGGGCGGTGGCCGAGCGCGATCGCCATGCTGCCGTGCGTCAGTTTTTCGGCAATTCTGCCCGCAGCACGGCCGAAGTCAGCTATCTAGCGCTGGGGCTGGGCATGGTGCTGGGTGTGCTGTTTGGGCTAGTTCCCTTTCCGCTGCCAGGGCTGGGGACGTTTACCTTTGGAGCCGCTGGGGGTGCGATGATCGTCTCGCTGCTGCTGGGCTGGCGCGGCCGCACTGGACACTTGAACTGGACGATTCCGCCCTCGGCAAATCTAACGCTGCGAAACTTTGGGCTGACGTTATTTCTGGCGGTAGTGGGAATGCGATCGGCTCCGGCATTTTTCTCGACCCTCAGCAGCACAGGCTTGCAACTGGTGGGTGTGGGTGCAGCCATTACCGCTGCCATCGTGGTGGCCGCCTTTGTGCTGGGCTGTGGGCTATTTCGAGTATCCTTTGACGAGGCGCTGGGCATTGTGGCAGGGGTGACGGGCAATCCGGCAATCCTAGCCTACGCCGCCAAATCCGTCCCCACCAACAAGCCCGAACTGGGCTATGCCATTGTTTTTCCCAGCAGCACCATCATCAAAATCATCGTGGTGCAGATTTTGCTGGTGTGGTTTTCGGCTCGTTAGCAGAAGTAGCGTTCCTGCCTGGCTCCTGCTGCATAGCGCCCACACTGCTGAATCAGCTTTGCCACCAGTCCCGTCCAGCCTGTCTGGTGGCTGGCTCCCAGCCCTGCGCCATTGTCGCCGTTGAAATACTCGTAGAACAAAATGTGGTTCTGCCAATGGGGATCGGTCTGGAACTGTTCTACGCCGCCAAAGACAGGACGCTGACCGTCTGCATTTTGCAGGAATAAGCGGGTAAGGCGTTCCTCCAAATCAAGCGACACATCCCACAGATTTTTAACCTGATCTGACCCGGTGGGGCAGGCCACCAGAAACTCGTCCCCCAGGTAGTGGTGAAATTTTTGCAGGGATTCAATCAGCAGGTAATTCACTGGAAACCAGACTGGGCCGCGCCAGTTGGAGTTGCCGCCAAATAAGCGAGTGGTGGATTCTGCCGCTTCGTAGGCGACTCGATATTCGCTGCCATCAGCGTAGAAAGTATAGGGATTGTCTTTGTGATAGCGCGATAGCGAGCGAATCCCATAGGGACTGAGAAATTCCTGCTCATCCAGCATCTTATCCAGCACGCGCCGCAGCTTATCGGGACGCACCACCGCCAGCAGTCGCCGCCGCCCCATTCCTTCCGCCGTAAAGCTGGCGATATTGTGACTCAGGTCTGGGCGATTCTCCTCAAACCATTCCAGCCGTTCCTTAAACCCAGGTAACTTATCCAGCAACTCTGGTTCCAGCGTTTCCACGGCAAACAAAGGAACTAGCCCCACCATCGAGCGGATTTTGAGCTTGAGGCGATCGCCGTGGGGCAGATGCAGCACGTCATAAAAGAAGCCGTCTTCCTCATCCCATAGCTCTGTCTTGCCGCCGCCGATATGGTTCATGGCATCGGCAATGTAGACAAAATGCTCAAAAAACTTGGTCGCCATGTCTTCATAGACCGAGTTTTCCTGCGCCAGTTCCAGCGCAATGACGAGCATGTTCAAGCAATACATCGCCATCCAACTGGTGCCGTCGGACTGTTCCAAAAAACCGCCCGTGGGCAGCGGGGCGCTGCGATCAAACAGGCCCACATTATCCATGCCCAAAAAGCCGCCCTCAAACACATTGCTGCCTGTGGTATCTTTGCGGTTCACCCACCAGGTAAAGTTCAGCAGCAGCTTTTGAAACACGCGCTCTAGAAACTGGCGATCGCCCTCGCCCCACATCCGCTGCTCAATTTTGTAAACCCGCCAAGTCGCCCAGGCGTGAACAGGCGGATTGACATCGCCAAAGGCCCACTCATAGGCAGGAATTTGTCCGTTGGGATGCATGTACCATTCCCGCGTCATGATGTCGAGTTGGTACTTAGCAAAGTCAGGATCAATCATGGCTAGCGGAATGCAGTGGAATGCCAGATCCCACGCTGCGAACCAGGGATATTCCCACTTGTCGCACATGGAAATGATGTCATCGCTATCGAGATGCGTCCACTGGCGATTGCGGCCGTGCAGCCGATCGGCCGGCGGTGTGGGCATGGTGGGGTCGCCCCGCAGCCAGCGATTTACGTCATATCGGTAATATTGCTTGCTCCACATCATGCCCGCAAAGGCCTGGCGCTGAATCTGGCGGCGATCGCCCTCCATCGGATAGGGATTGACCTTGTGATAAAACTCGTCGGCTTCCTGAATTCGGTCAGCAAAAATCTGGTCAAACGCTGCGCCAAATGGATGGTGAATCGAGGGGTGATTGCTAAGGCGAAGACGCACACGGCGCGTTTCCCCAGCGGCAAGGTTTAACACATAATGTACAGCCGCTTTCGTTCCCCGCTGCTCCGGATTGACCGCCTCCGCTTCCCCCTGAATCACGCGGCGGTGAATGCCATCTTTCACGTAGGGCGTAGGGTTTTCTACGTCAAACAGCGCCTTATAGTTTGTTTCGTTTTCGGTGAAGTATACGGGCGGTGCAGTTTCGCTCGCCTCTCGTCCTTCGCAATAGAGCCAGTGTTGGCCCAGTTCGGCATGGGTGGAGGCGATCGCCGCAATGCCCTCCAATCCTTTTTGCCCCAGATGCGACAGGTGCAGCCCTGGTTTTTCGACTCCATCCCCCCAACTCCAGGTATTGCGAAACCACAGCGTCGGCAGCAGATGCAGCGGGGCGGAGTCTGGGCCGCGATTTGTCACGGAGATGAGAATCAAAATATCCTCTGGTGCAGCCTTTGCGTATTCCACCGTTACATCAAAGTAGCGATTTTCGGCAAAGATGCCCGTATCAATTAGCTCAAATTCGGGCGTAAACTTATCGCGCTGCTGGTTTTCTGCGACCAAATGCCCGTAGGGAAACTCTGCCTGGGGATACTTATACAGCGCTTTTAAGTAAGAATGAGTCGGTGTGCTGTCTAGATAAAAATAATATTCTTTAACGTCTTCTGCATGATTTCCCTGCGGCCCCGTCAGCCCAAACAGGCGCTCCTTCAGCACTGGGTCTTTGCCATTCCACAACGCCAGCCCAAAACAAAGTCGCTGCTTTTCGTCGGAGAGTCCCAGCAGGCCGTCTTCGCCCCAGCGGTAGGCGCGGCTGTGAGACTGATGGTGTGAGAAGTAGTCCCACGCGGAGCCACCTACGCTATAGTCTTCACGAACTGTGCCCCACTGGCGATCGCTCAGATACGGGCCCCACTTTTTCCAGGGCATCGCTTGACTGCGCGATTCGAGCAGGCGTTGGTGTTCAGGAATCATGAGAATCAGTAGAGCAACAGCTAAGAGTCACTGAGAGCAATTGAAAGCAAGTGAAAGCAAAAGCTAAGAGAAACGGCTAAACCGCAGCGCCTCGCGGCATATCTTAATGCTAACCCTGCTAATCACGCTTATCATGCTAAGCAGATCAAGAAACCGATAAAATCTGCTTTGCGATAGAAACCGTTCTATCTATAAAGGCAGGAAGATCAGTCGCTTTCTTCGTATCTGTCGCTTTTAGCACTGCACCCACCCAGTGAGCAGTATGCCAACTGCCGAAATCCAGTGCTGGCAGGTCAGATAACTCTGGATATGGATAGGGCGAAATGTACCAGTAGGGTTCGGCATAGGACAGATCACCAGGCGACATTCCCACACCGAGGTATTTTGTATCCGCATCGGTGGGGCCAGCATAGGTCATCAGCGTAGCCATGTCAAAATGGTGTGGCCAGATGGCGATCGCCGCCGCTGCTGGGTTTTCCGCCACGATTTTCGCCAGCAGCGGTTGCGTTTGGGCGAAGTAAGCTGCTACTGCCTCGCGCCCCGCCGATCTGCCGGACTCAAACGCGGCTCCGTGCGCTAAGGGGTGATCGGGAAAATCGTCGGGTGGATATTCCAGGAGCTTGATTGAGTCGGCGGGAATACCCAGTTTGGCTAACGCTGCCTTGTGCCAGTCGAGGGACTGCTGCATGGTCTGTCCTGCTAGTGGCAGAGCGGCGATCGCCTCTCCATCTTTCAGAATCACGCTGGTCAGCGAACCGGGCAGCAGCGCTAATTGAATCGATGTATCGGGGATCGGCTTGCCAACAAACCCAAATAGCGTTTCGTCCCAATCGAGCGTCACTTGGCTGCCGTCGGGCTGGGGTTTGCCCAGTGCCGCACCCACCGCCGCAATGAATTGCACCGCATAGTGAAGCTGGACGCGATCAGATATGAGAGCTTGAGGATTCATAAAAAGTCAAGGGATGAAGGGGCGAAGGAGCATTGGTTATTAATTGCTGTGTTCAGATGTTATCGAGAGATTTGCCAATCATGTCTTGTAAATCACACTTAAATCACACTACAGATTTGCAAGATGCAGCTCACAAATGCTCACAAATTACAAATCAACACCCTCATGGGTCTCTAGATTTTTTTAGATAAAATTGCTTAGACAAGCTTGCCATGAGACATTATCCATTGAACCTGCGAAACCAAAGTAAAAAATGAGAGCATTCTGAATACTACCTAGAAAAGTTCAAATTTAAAACTCTGCAAAAGTCGCCTTCTTGCTCGCTGCTTCAAAAGTGAAGAAAAGCTTAAATATTGAGAGATTTCTGAGAAAATCTGAGATTTCGCTGAGAAATTCATGAGTGGAATCTCAGCCTTTATTGAGATGAGTTTTAGTGAAAATAGAGTTTATCATCATCTTGAGTTTGAGAGGCCTGTCAAAATCAGCACCATGTTACCTGAGCGTTCAACTGAGAGTTTAACCATGTCCCCAGCGACCGTTGCAATTTCTGAGGCGTTGCCTCTATTGCAGCACCAGTATTCAGCAATTCGCCAACTGAGCGAAACCCTGTGCAGTCCCTTGGAAATTGAGGATTACGGCATTCAGAGTATGGCCGATGTCAGTCCGCCAAAGTGGCACTTGGCTCATACAACCTGGTTTTTTGAAACCTTCTTGCTCTGTCCTTTTCTGAAGAATTATGATGTTTTTCATCCGAAATATAGCCATTTATTTAATTCTTATTATGAAGCAGTTGGAAGTCGCCATCCCCGCGCTCAGCGAGGACTACTCTCTCGCCCAACTGTGGCAGAGGTTTATCAATACCGAGCCTATGTCGATGAAGCGATGCGATCGCTCTTTTCCAGTGTTGCCCTTTCTCCTGAAATCAGCGCGTTAATCACCCTGGGTCTTCACCACGAACAGCAGCACCAAGAATTGCTGTTGACGGATATCAAACATATTTTCGCCACGAATCCTTTGCGCCCTGCTTATCGATCTGCTGCGTCAAAAATTGCGCTGGCTCCCCCCACCCCGGCTCTTCATTTCGTCGAGTTTTCTGGTGGACTCCAGACCATCGGGCATCAGCAATCTGGCTTCGCTTTTGACAACGAAAGCCCCGCCCATCGCGTCTATCTCCAGGATTTCGCGCTGGCATCGCGCCTCGTGACGAATGGCGAGTATCTGGAATTTATTGAGGCGAGCGGCTATGAAAAACCAGAATACTGGCTTTCGGAGGGCTGGGTAACCGTGCAGACCCAGCAATGGAATGCGCCGCTGTATTGGGAGCAGATAGATGGGCAGTGGTGGGAAATGACGCTGATGGGAATGCAGCCGCTCAACTTGGCGCAGCCTGTGTGTCACGTTAGTTTATTCGAGGCGGATGCGTTTGCGAATTGGTGCGATCGCCGATTGCCCACCGAGGCAGAATGGGAAATTGCCGCCGTTAGAATGCCTGTGGCTGGAAACTTGCTGGAGTGCGATCGCCTCCATCCCCAGCCCGTAACGGGTTCCCAGCCGATTGAACAGATTTACGGCGATGTGTGGGAATGGACGCAAAGCGCCTATCATCCCTATCCTGGCTTTCGCCCCGCCGCTGGCGCAGTTGGTGAATACAACGGCAAGTTTATGTGTAATCAGACCGTTTTGCGGGGTGGCTCGTGCGCCCCCCCGCCCGGACACATTCGCGCCAGTTATCGCAATTTCTTTCCAGCAGGTACGCGCTGGCAGTTCAGCGGCATTCGTTTGGCAATGTAGCCCAGTATCCTGGATGGATTTTCTTTCGCTTCTCTATACTGATGCACTGAGTGATTTTTTCCGTGCAGCGCCTCATGCGTTCTGAATGCTAAATCACATTCTGACAGCATGGAGTGTTTAATCTGCAATTTGATTCACAAATTGAACTATCTGAACCAGCGTTCTGTTTTTTAGCGTTCAAGGAACGGTCTATGACGGCTACTCTCAACTCTCAACTGCATTATCGTCCAGTTAAGCTATACGACTTCCATCCGCCCTTAGAAGACTTTCAAGCAGCGGTTTTGGACGGTTTGCAGCGTTCCCCAAAGTCTATCTCGCCGCAATTCCTCTATGACAAGCGCGGGTCTGAATTGTTTGACGCAATCTGCACGCTGCCGGAATACTATTTGACGCGAACCGAAGTCCAGCTTTTGCAGGATCACGCAACCGAAATTGCCACCTACCTGGGAAACGGGGCACTGGTGGAATTTGGCAGTGGCAGCAGTCAGAAAGTCCGCATTTTGCTGGATGCCGCACCCCAGGTTCAGACCTATGTTGGGCTGGATATTTCACGACAGCATTTGTACGAAGCCTGTACGGCGCTGGCGCAAGACTATCCGGGGCTAGAGGCGATCGCCCTCTGCACCGATTACACCCAGTCGCTCCCCATCGACCAGATTCCCGAACTGCAAAACCGATCCACCATTGGCTTTTTTCCTGGGTCTTCGATTGGCAATCTGGAGCCGCCGAAAGCCGTCGAGTTTTTGCAAAATGCAGCGGTTCTCGGCGACCTGATTATTGGCGTTGACCTGAAGAAATCTACCTCGATTCTGGAGCCTGCCTACGACGACGCGCAGGGCGTTTCTGCGGCGTTTGCGCTGAACCTGCTGACCCGGATTAATCGCGAACTGGGTGCAGATTTTGACCTGTCACAGTTCACCTATCGCGCTCGCTACGACGAGACGTTTGGGCGGATTGAAATGCAGATTGTCAGCCTGACAGAGCAAACGATTCGCCTTGGCGAGGTGCAAATTAGGTTTGCAGAGGGCGAGACGCTGCGAACGGAGTATTCCTACAAATACACCCCCGATGAGTTTCAAATGCTGGCAATGACGGCTGGACTCCAGCCCATTCAGGTCTGGATGGATGCTCAGCAGCAATTCAGCATCCATTACCTGAAGCGTCTCTAGACCCATCATCTTCCTGTCTCTGCTGCATTCGCAAACTCGGTTCTCGTCATTCAGTTCTACGGTTCTGCGATGCAGCACGGGAAGCCCTGGGCTGGCTCAACAGAAACCACC
Organism: Thermoleptolyngbya sp. M55_K2018_002; assembly: GCF_015295965.1. Taxonomy (NCBI): domain Bacteria; kingdom Bacillati; phylum Cyanobacteriota; class Cyanophyceae; order Oculatellales; family Oculatellaceae; genus Thermoleptolyngbya; species Thermoleptolyngbya sp. M55_K2018_002. The sequence continues at coordinate 2,622 of NZ_DVEA01000371.1, read as the reverse complement.
AAAGCTCTAGCCCAACTAGCCCCAAGCCGCCTGTTGTAACGGCGATCTTTGCCCACAGCGGTTGTTCGATCCGTTGAAACTGTGGCTGAAACTGTGATGTCTGTTCATGGGCATTATGGACAGATTCGGGTATAGATTCAGGGACGGAATGTGGCGTGTCTCTGTGCATATTGGAGGCGATCGCCCTGCCCAGATTCATTCCCAAAAGCATTCCAGCAGTCAGGCTAGTCACCATCAGCGCGAATTGACCCTTCACATTCATGGCTCTCTCCAAGTGTTATGCCTTAACTCAATCCCTTGGGCTGAAAATTTCGCAACCGCAGCGCATTCGTCACCACAGACACCGAGCTAAATGCCATTGCCGCCCCCGCAATGATGGGATTGAGCAGCCAGCCAAACGCGGGATAGAGAATGCCTGCTGCAATCGGAATGCCTGCAACATTGTAGATAAATGCAAAGAACAGGTTTTGCCGAATATTTTGGAGGGTGGCACGGCTGAGTTGAATTGCGGTGACAATGCCGTGCAAATCGCCGGAGATCAGCGTGATGTCGCTGGCGGCGATCGCCACGTCGGTTCCCGTGCCAATGGCAATGCCCACATCGGCCTGAGCCAGCGCAGGCGCGTCGTTGATGCCATCGCCCACCATTGCTACGATGCGGCGGGGTGGGGTGGGAGCGCTGGGTTTGCCGCTGGGGCTGCCAGCTTGTTGCAGGCGGGCAATGACGGCAGCTTTTTGGTCGGGGCGGACTTCTGCAAAGATGCGCTCGATCCCGACTTCGCGGGCGATCGCCTCTGCGGTGCGCTGGTTGTCGCCCGTGAGCATCACGACTTCCAAACCCATTCGCTTGAGCGTGCGAATCGCATTCACCGAGGATGGTTTGACCGCATCCGCAATCCCCATGACTGCTTCCACTTGACCGTTCACGGCAATCCAAATCACCGTTCTGCCAAGCTGTTCTAGCCTATCCCAGGGTTCGTGCAGTCGGTGAGTATGCAGACCCAGTTCCTGCATCCAACGATGCGTTCCGATTTGCACAAGTTGATGATCGACATAGCCCCAAACGCCACTCCCGGCGATCGCCTCAAACCCTTTTGAATCCGCCAGTTCAACGCCTTGCGTTTGGGCATATTGCACTACAGCTTCGGCCAGGGGATGTTCGGAATTTCGCTCCAGCGAAGCTGCCAGCCGCAGGAGATCTAGCTCATGCTCGATGCCATTTGCGGGCACAAAATCCGTCACGGTGGGCTTGCCCTGAGTAATCGTGCCCGTTTTATCGAGAACGACGGTTTGCAGCTTGTGCGCCAGTTCCAGGCTTTCTGCCCCTTTGATCAAAATGCCGTTTTCTGCGCCTTTGCCCGTGCCCACCATGATCGAGGTCGGCGTGGCCAGCCCCAGCGCACAGGGACAGGCGATAATCAGTACGCCGACGGTGGTAATCAACGCCATCGTCACGTTGCCCATGAGGTTGAACCAGAGGACGAAGGTAAGAATGGCGATCGCCATCACCGCAGGCACAAACCAGCCCGTCACCTGATCGGCCAATCGCTGGATCGGCGCTTTGGAACCCTGCGCCTGCTGCACCAGCTTGACAATTTGCGCTAGGAACGTGTCTTTGCCCACGCGAGTAGCACGAAACTGAAAGCTACCTGTTTTATTCAGCGTTGCGCCGATCACCTCATCGCCCGCCTGCTTGTTCACGGGCACACTTTCGCCCGTCACCATTGCCTCGTCAATCGTGGAAGCGCCCTCTACAATCTCACCATCCACCGGGATTTTTTCGCCCGGCCGCACCAGAATCACATCCCCCCGCGCCACGTCCGAAATTGGGATATCGAATTCCTGCCCGTTGCGAATCACCCGCGCCGTGCGAGGTTGCAGCCCAATCAGTTTGCGAATGGCTTCCGAGGTTTGCCCCCTGGCGCGGTTTTCCAGTAGTCGTCCCAGCAGCAGCAGCGCAATAATCACCGCCGCCGCCTCGAAATACACATCGGGACTCAAGCCCTGCGCGATAAACCACTGCGGCGCAAAGGTGGGAAACAGCGAGTAAACAAACGCCGCGCCTGTGCCCACTGCCACCAGCGTATCCATTGTGGCGGTGTGGCGTTTCAGCGCTTTCCAGGCATTGATGAAAAAGCTGCTGCCCGCCCAGAGCATCACGGGTGTCGTTAGCACCAGTTGGAGCAGCGGATGGTGCAGCCACATCGGAATCAAGGGAATCGGCAGCCCCGTCATCATGGGCAGGGAGCCAATGACTAGAACCGCACTCACTGCGCCGCTCAGCCAGACTTTGCGAACCAGCTTGCGGTGTTCGTCCAGGCGGTTCTGTTGCTCTTCATCGGCAAGGGGCGCAAGTGCATCATCGCTCATCGGCTGCGCTCCGTAGCCCGCTTCTTCCACGGCAGCCTGAATTTGGGCGATGTCCGTTTTGCGCTCATCGTAGGTGACCGTTGCCTGCTCTGCACCGAAGTTGACGCTGCACGCCTCTACACCTGGCACCGAACCGATGGCTTGCTCGATATTGTGGGCACAGGCGGCGCAACTCATGCCGCGCAGCCGAAAGGTTTGATCTTGCATTGAGTAACCCTCTCACGCGATGGTGTATCCGGCCTCGGCGATCGCC